>NZ_JBHFKT010000008.1:0-154041 GCF_042879335.1 Photorhabdus sp. RM96S
GCGCTGAATATGCCGGCTACGCGGGGCGTCCAGATGCGCGAAGGTATCAAGTTGTTTGACCAGAGATCTGACTGATTCAATATGACTGAGAAAAAATGGCCCAATCGACAACAAAGAGAGTATCGGCCAGTGCTGATGACTGTTTACGACGGCAGGAAGATCTTTTGACGCCGCCACGATATTCCTGGCCTGAATATGGCTGGGTATCTGCTCGCTGGGTATACAGATTTGCCCGATGCCCAATGTCCGTGCTTGCGTATGATATCTGTGATATTGGCAGTAAAATTCGCGATAGTGGTGTTCTGTTACGGGTTTTGCCTGATGATCATAAAACGTGAGATTAATTTGATTGCCACCAAATGGCGATTCTTCCCGTATATGGTTAAAAAGTAATATGTTGTCACCGGGTTCGGCAAAATGGCAGGCGGCCAGTTGCGCGCTATTGATAAGAGGAACGCTGTGAGCAGATCCTTCAGATGTTCCATCAGGATCGGATTGGAGTTTAATGTTATCAATACTAAAGATTTCATTCGCTGCTAATACATAACGCGATTTGCCCTTTTCAAATGTTATCGGTTTTGTTCTTGCCGGAGCCAGGTTAATAACGGGTACGCAATGGGGAATAAATGCGGGTGTAATATCCTCGATGGGAATGTTACGGTCAAATTCTAGAATAATGGTAAATTGCTTATCTTCTCCCAAAGGGAGCTCAGCGATTTCTTCCGATAAATCAAATGACATAAAGTCATTAACATGTGGCAGATAGAGGTATTCGTATAACACCTGCAACGGCCAGAAATAGTCATGGGGTCTCGGCAGGACCAAATTTTCTTTCAGGCGTGGTGTGATCTCAATAGCCAGCCACATCTCCGTCTCTTTTAGGGATGTTTTCAGATAAGTGTTGTTCAGCGATTGATCCACGTATTTGGTCAGTAAAGACGCCAGTTTTTGATCTTCTCCGAGAAAAAGCGTGACTTGCCCTGTCTTCCAATGGGTAGCTTGCCCATGATATTGAAAGGTCAGTGATATCAGGCTCTTGTCTCCGCTGTGTGTCAGCGTTTTATGGGCCAAAGTGATGGGCTCAATATTGATATCTTGAGTGGTTCTGAATGTAATGGATTGATTCTGCTGTATGGCGGAAATTTCACTGCCTTTGGCAATGCTTGTGGTTTCAGTCATGTTGCCCGGTTGAATATCTAGCTGGACAATGCTGGTTGAAGGGATCGGATGTAAAGGTATCGGCCATACTTTTCGTAGAAGAGGGTTAATGACTTCTGGGAAGCCATCATCAATTTTCTGCTTAATACCGGCAGTTGTAAGCGCAAAACCTTCCAGTACTCGGAGAACATCCGGGTCGCCAGATTCGGAGGTAAATGGAGCAAGGTGTGGATGCTCTTGCGCTGCGTTACTCAGATCATGCTTTATTTGTGAAAGTGCTTCCCGATAGAAATCTTCAAAATTTTTCATATCTACCTTTGTCTTTTTTCCGATCAAATATTAATGTAAATTTATATTTTGAGCTGATGGATATCAAGGTTGATAATTTAAATAGGTGCAATTTTTTGTTTCAAACAGTTAATGATGTAAATTTTTTAGGTGTTCGATTAACATAATTATGTAATTTATTTCAATGAGTTTTATTTATACCCAATGGATTTCAAGATGGATCGCGACGGCAAGGGAGCGAATCCCCGGGAGCATAGATAACTATGTGACCGGGGTGAGTGAGTGCAGCCAACAAAGAGGCAACTTGAAAGATAACGGGTATAGATAAATTTTCTTTAATCAAGTTGTGGCGTCATGATAGCCAGATGTTGGAAGCTGAAATTAATATTTAATCATTAGTTAATGGAGGGAAAGATGTCACGTCCTATTATTTTGGTCGGTGATTCGACTTCGCATGGTGGCAAGGTGTTAGCCGGTGATGGAGGTTTTGATGTGTTAGGGAAGAAAGCGGCTCGGGTTGGGGATGCTGTATCCTGTCCAAAATGTGGTGGCAATCAAACCATTGTGGAAGGGACGCCTAAAATAGTCAGCTCTCATGGGCAAATGTACGCACTGGAGGGAATGAAAACCTCTTGTGGCGCGACATTAATTGCTTCGCAAAGCCTATTTCAAGCATAGAATGGCGGTAAAAGGCCATATTCTGCCTGAAATAGGGTGAGTTGATTCAAGTACGGATGTTCAGTGCTTCATTATCTTTTTACAAACTACCCGGTTGACGTGGTGGATTACGGCCTGATCTAGTTGTTGTCGCACTGCGAATATCCCGACCAATCACATCAATACTCGCTTGAAATGGCGGGAATGGCAGAGTAATGCCGTGTTCGCGGAATCCTTGCAAAATAAGCTGATGGACTTCGTGACGAACCGGCATGCGGTGCCCCATTTCAGCGGCATAAATACGTAATTCAAATATCTGAATACCATGTTGAAGATCAACCAGATAGGCTTCAGGTGTCGGGTTATCAAGGATAAGCGTGCAGCGTTTAGCCGCAGTTAACAGGATTTGGGTGACCTCTTCACAGCTAGCTTCTGCCGGCGCAGGGATTGTCAGTACAACACGAGTGATGGTGTCAGATAATGACCAGTTAATAAACTGCTCGGTAATAAAGGCTTTGTTAGGAACAATGATCTCTTTTCTGTCCCAGTCTGACAGGGTTGTCGCGCGTGTATTGATCTTGGTGATGCTCCCGGTCAGGTTGCGGATAGTCACGGTATCTCCGATACGAATGGGTTTTTCAAACAATATCATCAGGCCGGAAACGATGTTGGCGAAGATTTCCTGTAAGCCAAAACCTAATCCAACCCCTAACGCCGCGACAAGCCATTGCAATTTTGACCATTCAATACCAATCAGGGAGAAACCCACTAAACCCCCAATCAAAGTAATGGTGTATTTGGTGAGTGTGGTGATGGCGAAGCCGGTACCTGGCGTGAGTTCCAAATGCTGTAGTAAGGCCAACTCAAGCAGCGCGGGCAGGTTACGCACCAGTTGAGTGGTGATAATAATCACCAAGATAGCAATCAAGACAGAACCTACGGTGATGGGTTGAACAGTTTCTACATTGTTTATGGTGGTGGTGACATCCCACAGTCGGATATTTTCTAGAAATGAGAAAGCGGAATGCAGTTCAGACCAGAGCCAAATGAGTGAAACCAAGGCAAGCAGAGTCAGAATTGAACGGATTAATCCCAGTGACTGAGCGCTGATTGCATCCAGATCAATAATGGGTTCCTCAACTTCAATGGCGCCTTCGATACTGCTTGAACCTGTTGAGTCGTCTTCTCCTTTGGCGCGTTGGGCCAGAATTTCTGCCCGTCGCTGTTTTGCCCGGTCAAAGGCGATCCGGCGTCGCTGAATCAGCATCCAACGACGGATAATATGGTAAATAACCAGTAGGAAGAACCAGATAGCAACGGAAGTTTCTAAACGCCCTAGCAATGCTTGTGATGTGCTGAAATACCCGAGTATGGAAGCTAGTGCTGCGACTATCGGCGCAGAGAGTAAAATCCACCAGAGAGCAATATTGATAACATTTTCGCCGTAGCCATTTTTATCCAGATAGAGCGGGACTTTTGCCCGTTTCAAGCTGTTAGTGATCAGGCTTAAGGAGACGCATAGGACGAGGAAGCAGAGCCTACCGAGTGTGGAAGAAAATTCTCGATCACTGTAATGTTCAAACGTTATCAATGCCATGACCAACGGTACAATGGCAAAGATAGATAGTTGGTAGAATCGTAAGGCCCGTTTAACACGTTCTTCCGGCCAACGAAAATGGGCAATGAATAACCCATTGGGATGGGCGAAAGTGGCACTTAGTATGAAGATCCATAATACGGGCGTCGTAGCACTGACACCATAACCAATAGCTGTCGCCATAGGATACTGCCAAGCGCTTTGCAGGCCATAGCCAATGGCGGACCAGAGCATGGGCAAAGGTAACGCGACCACAACCGACCAGAATACGGTACGTAAAGTGAGGGAGAAGTGATCATAGGTGACTTTGCCGATACGGTTACTCGCGCGTTCAAGGAATGCATGATAATGGCGGAGAGAACCGACGCTGAATATAACCAGGAAGAGGGTGCCAAGCAGATACAGCAGCGTATCCTGAGTGGTCAGCATGACTATTAGAGCGCCGCTTAACTGAGAGAAGGTATCCAGCGATAATAGACGGGTCAGATCCTGCACAACACTGATTGGGTAATTGAGCGAAATGGGGTTAACATCCGCGACCCAGAATAGATAACGGTGTGTGGCCTCTTTAACTTCGGTTAGCGCATCATTTAGCTGACTGGTAGCGACTTTCAGTTTGGTCAATTCAAGGATTTCACTGTCGTAACCAGATAATAATGAATTAAGTAATTCTTTGCGGGTGCGGGTAAGAGAATCATAAATCCTCTCTTGTTCAGCAGTTAACGCAACGTTGCTTTTCTGTACGGGTTTTGTGTCTTTTTGTAGCTGCTCCAGCATGTCTTCGTATTTCAGCCTATCGACCCTGAATTTGACAATATTCCGATCAAGTTGCTGTGGTTTAGACATGTCAGGCAAACGGGCAAGCTGAGTTTGGAGCGCTTCTCCGAGTGTTGTAGAGCCACCGAGCCATTGTGCCTGTTCACGAATAGTATTCAATGCTTGCCGGACCTGAATAATATCACTGGCGGCTTGGCGTTGCTTTGAGCCGATGACATTCATTCGTTGTGCTTGTTGATTTAATTCCTGAGATAAATTCCGGTTCAGTTGTAATTCATCAAGCAGAAATTTTGGTAGCTGATCACTTTGTTCCGCCAGCATCTCGGTATGTTCTAGGGCTAATTCTGCTTTTTGCTGGCGTTGTGCATTAAGTTGGCTACGGAGTTGTTGCAGTTCAAGATCAAGTCGATGATATCGCTTTTTGAACAGTTCAACCCGCATACGGGAAATTTCCTGTCGATTATTTGCAGAAAGTTGAGCTATTTCGAGTTCATTGACTGTCGCTTTGTGGGCATTGACTTCGGCTTGAGCTAAGGCAAATTGAGCCTCTCCTAATGGGGTGGAGGGTGTTCCTAATGATTGTAGGCGAGAAGATGCTTCAGTTAGCAAGCTTCGTGCTTCTGATTGTTGTTGCGGTAATAGTATTAGAGAGTCACTGATTTCCCGTCCTTTGTCCTGTTCTTGCTGTAATTGCCCCCCTTGTTCTAGTAACCGACTGCTGACCTGAATGATCTGTTGCTCAATGCTTGCTATGGGTTGGTTAGCAGGAATTGGGCGGGGAGTATCACTTTCAGTAAGTAATTTTTGACGAAGTTCTTTCGTTATTTTAGGAAAATCATCAATGGCGGTCTGATACTTTTGTGTTCTGTCGTTAGCTGATTTAGTATCGGCAATCCAATTGAGAGCGCCTTGCAACGCCTGAGTAACTTCTGCATCCTGCGGGTTTTTGCTGGATTCGATTTGTTTCAGTTCTTGTTTGAGCTGGTTCTCATCAAGTGGAATCGCAGCAAGAACCGGATTAATAATGATCAGGCTAAGCAGTAAGCTGATAATCAGGCGCACGATAAAGGGCTCTCCTTGGCAAGGGATTAGCTTATGTTGTCAGTAGGTTCGTCAGGCATGATAGCTTGGGCTAACAGTTCACCCATGCGGGTTGTTGAGCCACTGCTTAAATGCCCGGCTAACTGTATCTGATTTTGTGCAAACAGGTTAATGACGGTAGAACCCAATTTGAAACGCCCCATTTCTTCACCTTTCTTTAAAGAAATTGCGTCAGTTGCACCAGCTTCGGGGTAAGTCCAGCGTTTGATAATACCTTCCCGTGGTGGTGTAACCGTACCACACCAAGTCATTTCAATACTGCCGACGATAGTTGCACCAACTAGAATCTGTATCATGGGCCCAAATTGAGTCTCAAACAGACAGATGACTCTTTCATTACGAGCGAACAGATTTGGCACGTTGGCAGCAGTCAATGGATTGACAGAGAATAAATCTCCTG
Organism: Photorhabdus sp. RM96S; assembly: GCF_042879335.1. Taxonomy (NCBI): domain Bacteria; kingdom Pseudomonadati; phylum Pseudomonadota; class Gammaproteobacteria; order Enterobacterales; family Morganellaceae; genus Photorhabdus; species Photorhabdus sp. RM96S. The sequence continues at coordinate 5,979 of NZ_JBHFKT010000008.1, forward strand.
GGACATAGATCATCTCTTTCAGTAATCCATCGCAAGGCATATGTACACGGTGATAATCTTTAGGTGATAAGTAAGTCGTTACAAACTGCCCATCACGGAATATCTCTGCCAATTGGTGATTGCCGGCGAGTAGAGCTTCAAGTGTGTAGTGATGTCCTTTGGCTTGAAGGAGCTGGTATGTTCGGATATTGCCTAACTGACTGATAGTACCATCAGCAGGTAGCGCTAATTGGTGTTCATTGCTGACAACTGGGCGAATATCATCTTTTAATGGGCGGATAAAAAACTCATTGAATGTGGTGTATGCTGAAAACTCAGGCGCTTTCGCTTCATTCATATCCACTTTATAAACACGGGCAAACGCCTTGATTGCCAGTTGAGTTAACCAGCCAGCTTTTTTGTTGGCAAACCAACCTGCTAGATGAGTTATTCCCTGTTTAGGCAGTAAATAGTGCAACCTGATTTTAATGTTATCCAGCACGTCAACCTCTTGGATTCTATTGGCAAAATTAGATAAAAGGGGGTTATTGTACCCGTCCTTTCATTTGATGTCAGTTAGCTATCGTTATCTGTAAAAGTCTTGCGTGGCTTAATTTGATCCATGCTATCGAGAATACGGTGATAATTCTCAAAACGTTCTTGAGTTATTTCATTGTCTTCCACTGCCTTGCGTAACGCACATGCTGGATCGTCCCGATGTTTACAATCACGGAATTTACAACTGCCCAGATAATCACGGAACTCAATAAAACCCTGAGTTATCTGCTCCGGTGTTAAATGCCACAGGCCAAACTCTCGAACACCAGGAGAATCAATGACATCACCGCCATGAGGAAAATGATAAAGACGGGATGCCGTTGTGGTGTGTTGACCTAAACCGGAAACATCTGAAACCTGATTGACCAAGATTTCTGCTTCACTTTCCGGCAAGAGTGTATTGAGTAAACTTGATTTACCCACACCAGATTGACCGGCAAAAATAGTGATTCGACCTGCGAGCATCTTCGTTAATTCTTCCATACCTTCGCCAGTATGGCTTGATAGTTTCAATACTCTGTAACCAATGTTGTGGTATGTGGACATGATTTCGCTGACCCATGCACGGCTTTCTTCGTCCAAAAGATCAATTTTATTCAATACAATCAACGGTTCAATGCCCAATGTTTCACAGGCAACAAGGTAGCGATCGATAATATTGAGTGACAGTTCAGGAAGAATGGCTGACACAATCACTATTTGATCAATATTGGCGGCGATAGGTTTAATACCATCATAATAGTCAGGCCGCGTAAGTACGGAAGTCCGTTCGTGAACGGCTTCAACAATACCATTCACTTTAACATCTACTTGGGTTTGCAGCGAAGGACGCCATACCACCCGATCACCCGTTACCAATGAACGGATAGTTCTGCGAATATTACAACGTTGTATAGAACCGTCTTCTGCCTCGACATCAGCATGTTGGCCGAAACGGCTGATAACTAGCCCTTCCTGAGGTTCACCTAACTGACTATCATCCATTTCAGGTTTATTGTCCTGTTTTTTCAGCCTGCGCTGATGATTTTCCTGTACCCGCCGTTGCTGGCCTTTGGATAGTTTATGCTTAGCCACCGAACCTCACTTGTTCCACATTTATCGCTGTTATTGCTTAAAAGCGCTATGATACACCATTAATAATAACTCTCTCTCCAATCTAGGATATAACATGTCAAAAAGTGAGCACAATCTTATCTGGATAGATTTAGAAATGACGGGTTTAGATCCAGAGCGGGATCGCATTATTGAAATTGCGACAATTGTCACCGATGCAAATTTGAATATCTTGGCTGAAGGGCCGGTCATTGCGGTTCATCAGTCTGATGAACAACTTGCTCTGATGGATGAATGGAATGTGCGCACCCATACGGGCAGTGGGTTGGTTGAACGTGTTAAAGCCAGTAAAATTGATGATCGTGAGGCAGAGAAGGCGACGATTGAATTTTTGGAAAAATGGGTTCCGGCAGGTGCTTCTCCCATTTGTGGTAACAGTGTGAGTCAGGATCGGCGTTTCTTGTTCCGCTATATGCCAGAATTGGAAGCTTACTTTCATTACCGCTATCTGGATGTCAGTACACTTAAAGAATTAGCTCGTCGCTGGAAGCCGGAAATCCTTGCTGGGCTTAAGAAACAGAATACTCATCAGGCGCTGGATGATATCCGTGAATCAGTTGCTGAATTAGCCTATTATCGGGAACATTTTATTCAACTGTAAGCCAGAAAGTTTTAACTGGCTTGATAACGCAAGCTCAGTATGACGATTAATTAATCTATGTTGATGTTTAAATCGTCATTTTGCCGAAAAGTTTGTTTTTTTGCGTTGAAGGGCTTGCGGGCGCAATGATTTTTCGTATAATGCGCTCCCCATACCGATGAAGAATTTCATAAGGTATAGATAGCGTACTAAAAGATATGCGGGAATAGCTCAGTTGGTAGAGCACGACCTTGCCAAGGTCGGGGTCGCGAGTTCGAGTCTCGTTTCCCGCTCCAAATTTTGGTTTAGAATCAGTATGTTATTTCTGGCTATCGTTAGCCAATCAATGACGCGGGAATAGCTCAGTTGGTAGAGCACAACCTTGCCAAGGTTGGGGTCGCGAGTTCGAGTCTCGTTTCCCGCTCCAAGTTTAGATTCGCAATTGATTTCCTGGGATTAGTATATTATTTCAGGTGATCACCAGTCAGTAATGCGGGAATAGCTCAGTTGGTAGAGCACGACCTTGCCAAGGTCGGGGTCGCGAGTTCGAGTCTCGTTTCCCGCTCCAAGTCTTCCTTTATCATGTCGATAACCTAAATATCCTTCTCCTTTGCCAGTCTTATTTTCACGTGATAAACATGTTGCATGATGTTGTAAACATCGTCTGGGTTATTGGTAAATTTTTTGTATTTAACTTGTGAGTTTCATATCCATTGTTTGATAACGTAATACATACAGGGAAAATCTAACCACTCAGCAACCGGCGCATAAGCAGGGTTTGCATATCCCTCCGACCATCGGCAATTACAAAAATCACCACCTGTTGACCAATGAGCTGATAAATGACCCGATAAGATTTAAAAAATGTTTGGCGAAAATCGCGGATCCCTAGCTCCTGCAACTCCTTGGGATAATTGCCTTTTTCAGGAAAGTTAGCCAAGTTGTTTGCTGTTTTCAGCAACTGATCCAATACATAATCGGCTTTCCCTGAACTGTCATTTTCGACAATGTAATCGTAGATATCCTCTAAATCCGCCTCGGCATCTTTAGTCAGTACCACCTGATATGGCATTAGGAAAACTTTCTTTTATTCTTTAAACGTTGAACCACATCCTTTACCGGAGTGATTTCTCCCGCTTTAACCTGCTGTTGTCCTAAAGCCAAAATCTTTAACAACGCCATAGTTTCCTGAATCTGTTCATAAGAAGCAATATCCTGGATCACCGCTTTTGCTTCGCCATTTTGTGTAATAATCATCGGTGAGCGGGACTCAGAGAGTGTCGTCATCACCGTAGCTGCATTGGCTTTAAGGTAGCTGATAGGCTTAATTTGTTCTGAATAACGCATAGAATCCCTCACATCAAAAAAGACTAAATATAGACTATAAAAAGTCAATAAATTGATTGTAAAATGACTGAGCAAATTAAGCAAATGCCGATTTTGTAAAAGTAGAACAAGCAAGTCTATTGGCATGAGGTAATGTAGGAAAAATTATTATTTTTTTGCTTGTTAGAGATGGTTTGTGAGTTGCATTTCTCCGCTCCCATTTTTGATATGCAAATATCCATTGAAATTTCTTACATTCATGGTTTTTAAGTTCAAAAATCAGGTTTGCCATCAGGTCTCAGTAAGATCGACGCTTTTGTTTGTACCAAAGCGTCGATAGGGGGAAATTTCTGGCTTATCTCCTGTAATTCTTTGCTTTATGGTTGATCCCAGATTTAGGTTCCGGTGGAATAAGTTTTTTACCGATTGATCTCCTATTGCAAATCAGGATGCCTCCGATGACGAGAGCACCGCCGATGAACATTGGGAATGTTAATCTCTCATCTAATAGTACTGCGCCGAGCAATACCGCAGTCAAAGGGTTAAGCGCAATAAATACGCCAGAGCGAGTGGAACCAATTCTTTGGATTCCGTCGTAATACCAGATGTAGGCTACCGCTGAGCCTACTGCACCGAGATAAAGTAAGCTGTAGAGATCAGTTATAGGTAATGTATGTATTGCAGATAAACTCATTTGCCCTGTGAAAATGGCCGTTGCTGTCAGCATGATAGCGCCTGCCAGGATGGAGTATGTAACGGTATGTAGCGGGCCGATTTGGTTCACAATATTCTTGCAGAAGACGCTATAAGCAACCCAGCTTAAAACACAGCCAAAGATCAACGTATCACCCAACCAGTTACCCTCTGCTCCCACCGTCAGTTGTGGTGTTTTGCTGAAAATCACGATCATTGCACCAAGCAGACAAAGAATAATTCCCAGTATTTTCAATGGTGATTGCCTTTCTTTATAAAAGAGATATGAAAAAATCGCCATTACTGCTGGATTCAGCGCCACGATAAGTGAAGCTCTGGATGCGGTTGTATGATGTAGACCATAAAAGAAGAACAGGTTGTAGGTGTATATTCCGCAGAGGCCAAGTCCAATGATTTTCAATAACTGAGATAGGCTAATCTTGACGAACATCTTTCCTGATAAAATGAGGAAGATAATTAACGTCATGCCCGCAAGAATGAATCTGAGGCTTGCTGATAGCAAGGGAGGTGTCTCGACAGAAATGTATCGACCTGCAACAAATGTTCCGCCCCAGATGATAGCCACAAGAGACAGCTTGATATAGGTTGAGTAGTTGTTGACCGACTGCGTTGATGCGTGGTTGCTTTTCATGTTTGTCAATATCGCGATTTATAGGGTGGAAGAGGCTTTCAAGGCGGCGTATTCCATCGTCTGTTCTAATATTTCACGTTGAGCACGGCTACCTCCCAATAATGGCCATTTCTCATAGCTGAGACGGAGTTTGCTTAAACACTCTTCGTAGTGTCTCGATGTGAATAGTAAGATCGCTTTAAGGACGTCTATCCCTGTGGAATGTGTGTCTGGTTCGATGCCAAATCCATCGCTTTCCGCGATTAGCTTCTCGATAAGAAAAGACTGATTTATTGCAGAAAAAGCAAGTGCTGCATGTATCTTGTGGAAGTAAGAGGTGGATGAGCTGATGCTGCCTGTCCAAAGGACGGCAAGACGCTCCCATATTGGTTGGAACTTAGCGTCGGCAGATTTGAGCCTAAGCTGCCACAAGAATTCTACGGCGTCCAAATCTTGTTTAGCAAATGGATTGTCTTTTAGCGCATATAATTCATCAAAAGCTTGCAATGCCAGCGTGATCTCATCGGATCGTTCATACGCGATGGCGAGATGCCAGTATACATGCATTCCCATTCCGGCGTTGGTTATCCAATGTTCTTTGCAATTGGTCAGGAAGTGGCAAAGTTCTTTCCAGCGGCCTAGCTCATGCAAGGCATGTGCGACAGCATGAATGCCATAGATATTGTCCGGCATTAGTTTAACAGACTTAAAACCAACTGCTAAGGCATCATCAAAACATTGAGCTTCACAAAGGACGAATGATTTTATGGAAAGATAATATGGATAGAGGTAGTGAGTGCCAGGAATGTGTTCGTCACAATAAAGCAGAAGAGACCTTAGGTTGGTTGTTTTGCCAGTGCAGAAATCAAGCATGTGAATGAAGAAGAGCGCGATAATATCCGATGGGTATGCTCGAATATGTTGGGTCAGAAGCGATCTCGCGTTTTCGTAATCAAATTTTACCCATGCGCTGAATGCCTTATGGATAAGACAAAGCTCAGGGAGAGAGAGGTCGTGTTCGTTCATTTGAGTTAATGTGATTTTGAATTTATAAAGTTCTTTCATCTCGCAAGAGGTGATGGCATCAAATCCCATCAGGAGTTTTTTGTAGGTTCGCTGAGTGTCATTCATGGGAATAAATTCGTCTGAAAATCCACGGAGGGATAAGAACATGCTGTTTATCTCCGGCCATATGGAAGATGAGCCATCTGAAGGCCATTGGTAACTCATAAAATCCCCTTTTTTAATTAATTATGGTTTGGAAACTCGGTTGAGCGCTCGGCGAGCATGCTTCGCCTATTGTTTTATATCCGCATTGCATATACTTATTCAGATGTATGATCATGCGGAAATGAGTGATTACTCAAGGGGGAGATAATGACTTTAACCCAGCTCGAAATTTTTGCTGTTGTTGCTGAACGGAAGGGCTTTACCTTAGCTGCGGCCCAGCTCAAGATCTCTCAGTCTGGGGTTTCCCATGCCATCAGACTCCTTGAACAGGAGCTTGGCGTAGAGCTACTGCATCGGCATCAAGGCGCTGTCGAACTGACAGATATAGGAGAAAGTTTGCTACAAAAAGCCCAGGCCATTCTTGGTCTGGCTGAAACTATGCGGCAAGAAGCAGCGGATGCACGAGGGATGAAACGAGGTACGCTGCGAATCGGATCGTTTGGCCCGACTTCATCCTTGTGGCTGTTGCCAACGGTACTGGCCGATTATCGCAGGCTTTACCCCGGCATTGAGGTCCATATTGATGAGGGACCAGACAGGCAGGTTGTGCAATGGCTTATGGATAGGCGCGTGGATGTGGGATTTGTGACTCTGCCGGAAGACCAATTCGACACTTATCCGATTCTTGAAGACCAGATGGTGGCTTTGTTGCCGGTAGATCATCCTTTGGTATTGCAGGATACGGTGATGTTGAAAGATCTGTGTGTTGGACCATTCGTATTGACAGAAGCCGGATCGGCTGAACTGGTTTCCAGGCTTTTTTTATCGGCAAGATTGCAACCTAATATTCGCTATCGGACGTCTCAATTGTTAAGTACTTTGGCTACGGTTGAACGTGGGGATGCGGTGTCGATTGTTGCCGAGTCATCTCTGCCGCCGGCTCGTGATGTTCACTATATCAAGAAGGCGCTGAATCCAAAGGTGAAACGACATGTCGGGTTGGCTGTGTTTGATGAACGTCAATCGTCACCGGCCACTAAAGCATTTATCGCATTGGCGACTAAAAAATTTCGCATGGTGAATTCGGCTGTCTCCCTTGCTTCCAGGGAGCTTGTTGACCTGAGGCCATGAGGCTTCAGGTCGGATTGCTTAATACTGATAATCAACTTTGATCATATTGTAATGGGACGGGTAAACGGGGTAAGTACCTCCGTTGAGAATCCCGCTAATTCTAAAGGAACCTTTGGCATCATGGCCGCTAAAGGCATTTGTGGTGCTATTTAGGGCACCGGAGACATCCAGGCATTGCGATGGGGTGGATGAATATCGTGGGGTATAACAAACGCTGAAAGTCTGAGTTGTCGCACCATTGCTATATATACCCAATGGATTTCAAGATGGATCGCGACGGCAAGGGAGCGAATCCCCGGGAGCATAGATAACTATGTGACCGGGGTGAGTGAGTGCAGCCAACAAAGAGGCAACTTGAAAGATGACGGGTATATAGGGGTGAAGAAAGTATTATCCTTATAATTGCAAAATATTTTTTCAACTTCTGCTTGCCAAACTTTTTGAGGTAGTACATAATGCACTCCTTTCGTCAATGAGGTATGGGTAAAATCTCTTTTGAATCAATGAATTAGATGATATTCGAAGGATTTACTTCCCGCTCTAAGTTTCTTCCTCAATGGTTGTATTCACTTACTTTGATTTGATTTTTAGGTTATATCCTCGCAGTACAGATTTCTATTTTTTATCCACAGCCCAGAAGTTGGTTTCCCGGCAAATAAGTTCGATGCTTTAAAATTATCACACAGACTTATCCACAGGCTGTTGCATTTGAATTTTTCTGACTTTGAATGTTACAAAATGAATATTTATTTTGTAACTTATTGATAATTTTTCGGAATGCTCCTTTGTTAAGAAATATCACATTGATCACTTGCGCTTTTTTTGAGCATTGATCAACAAGGGGTTTTTATTTTATTCACAGAAAAATTATCTGAATCTTTTTATACGTTACAAAGATGGCTAATAATTAAGCATCTCTGGGCAAGCCCTTGGTTATCGCCCTAATAAGTCGTTTCTGTTGTGGTGTTTGTACACTAACAGTATTCGTTTTGCGGCGAATGATTTGCTGTTCAATAGCCCAATGAATATGTTCGTCTAGCATTGTGTTTAATCCTAGTCTCTGTTGCAGAGCCAGAATGATATCGTATTGATAGGGTGCGTTTCCTAAAGCAACAATAATATTGCGTAACCAGCGTAAATAGCCGATGCGACGAATTGCAGAACCTTCCGTTATCCGTAGGAACTTCTCTTCACTCCAATTGAATAAATCCAATAACTTTGGTGTATGTAATGTCACACGAGGGCTGAAATCATCTTCATCTGTCAATTGGGAAAAGCGGTTCCAAGGACAAATAATCTGACAATCATCACAACCGTAAATACGGTTTCCCATCAGTGGACGAAATTCTTCAGGAATAATGCCTTCCAATTCAATTGTGAGGTAGGAAATACAACGGCGGGCATCAATAGTATAAGGGGCGATAATTGCACCGGTTGGGCAGGTTGTCATGCAGGCGACACAGCGTCCACATTGCTCTTCTTGTGGAGGATCTATAGGCAGAGGAAGGTTAATCAGCAACTCACCGAGGAAAAACCATGAACCAGCTTCTCTATTAAGAATAAGTGAGTGTTTACCGACCCAGCCTAATCCGGCCTTAGCGGCGAGTGGGCGTTCCATTATGGGTGCTGAATCAACAAAAGGCCGAAAATTAAGGACTCCTTGATATTCAAAGTCATGGCAATAATTTTGAATTTGCTCCCCGAGTTTCTTAAGACGTTGGCGCAGCAGTTTGTGATAATCTCTTCCCAGGGCATAACGGCTAATATAACCGAGTTCGGCGTCGTTTAGCGTGCTGGCAAAAGAAGCTTTAGCAGGGAGGTAATTCATTCTTACACTAATAACTCTCAATGTCCCTGGGAAAAGTTCATCCGGGCGAGCACGCATCATGCCGTGGCGTTTCATCCATGCCATCTCCCCGTGGTACTGTTTATCCAGCCATTCCTGAAGTTTTGGTTCTTCCACGGATAAATCAGTATCGCAAATGCCAACTTGCTGGAAACCAAGGGAGTGACCCCATTGTTTGATGTTGGAGACCAGAAGGTTAAGATCGAGAGGCGTTGTCATGGTGGAAATCGGCTTATACTGCAAGGTGTTGCAGTGTAGCATAATTTGTTTCAGCCCAAAAATAGTGGGTTTGATAATGAAACTGAGCAGAAGATGTTAAATGTTGATAATAGAAGTGTGTTAGGGTTATCGTTTTAGCTGATGAATTAATAAAACAACAGATATTATTCGATGAAAGAACTTATTTTATCACTTAAAGATGAAGATGCGACAGTTTCTCTTGGAAGCGCAGTTGCTGCTGCCTGTAATAGTGGTGGTGTAATTTATTTATATGGTGATTTGGGTGCCGGTAAAACTACGTTTAGCCGTGGTTTTTTGCAGTCTCTGGGTCATAAAGGGCATGTAAAAAGCCCAACTTATACTTTGGTTGAGCCTTATGCTTTAACACCGAGGTCGGTTTACCATTTCGATCTTTACCGATTGGCAGATCCGGAAGAGTTGGAATTTATGGGAATACGTGATTATTTCCATCAAGATGCCATTTGTCTGGTGGAATGGCCTCAGCAAGGAGAAGGCGTATTACCGGATGCAGATATTGAATTACATTTGAGTTACCAGTCCGAAGGGAGACAGGCACATTTTATTGCTTTGTCTAAATATGGTGAGAGCCTGTTAGATAATTTGAAATACTTATAAGGGATCACCCGACCATGATGTGTCCTTTAGTCGCAAAAATGATAAAGAAATGGCAGATCAGTTTTATGATAATGTGCTGGTTGTTTATTATGATGAGCAGTTTAGTGGTAACAACCGCAACCGCGGCGACTTTATCCAATATTCACGTCAGTAACAGCATAAATGAATCTAAAGTGACGATGGTTTTTTCCGGTGGTCGCCCTAATTACAGTTTTTTTCCATTGCATTCGCCAGAGCGTTTAGTGGTAGATATCCATCAATCAGAAAAAATTGTTGGTTTACCTATGAATTTACCGGAGCAGGATTTAGTAAGGAAAATCCGTTCCAGCCAGGCACCTGATCGACAAAAAAAACGCATTGTATTTGAACTAAATAATAAAGTTAAAGTCAACTCTATAATGCAGCAATCGAATAGTGAATATCGGGTGATTTTTACCCTTCGGGCCTCCGGGGTATCTACTGGCAAGTCTGTTTTTAGAGAGAGTTCCCAAGCTGCTACAGGTAAGCTATCACTTACTAACAGCAAATTGCAGACGACAAAACAGGCGGCTTTGCAAGCAACTTCTAAGGGCGGTCAGCGGGTAGTTGTCGCTATTGATGCAGGACATGGTGGTCAAGACCCCGGTGCGATTGGGCAACGTGGATTGAAAGAGAAAAATGTGACTATCAGTGTAGCGCGCAAACTTGAAGCATTGTTACGCAATGATCCTATGTTCAAACCCGTTTTGACCCGTAATGGAGACTATTTTATTTCTGTTGCTGGTCGTTCTGAGGTTGCACGTAAACATAGCGCAAATATGCTGATTTCTATTCATGCGGATGCCGCTCCTAATCGCAGTGCACGTGGCGCTTCTGTCTGGGTGCTGTCAAACAAGCGTGCAAACAGTGAATTGGGTAATTGGCTTGAACAGCATGAGAAACAGTCTGAGTTACTGGGTGGTGCAGGTAATGCCTTGGCAAATGGTGCTGATCCTTATCTAAGCCAGGCGGTGCTGGATTTGCAATTCGGCCACTCCCAACGGGTGGGCTATAATGTTGCAGTACAGGTTTTGAGTGAATTGCGCAAGGTCGGTTTATTACATAAACGTTCGCCAGAACATGCTAGCTTAGGTGTGTTACGTTCACCAGATATTCCTTCAATTTTGGTGGAAACAGGATTTATCAGTAACTCGGCTGAAGAAGCATTACTTGGTTCCAATGATTTTCAGGATAAGCTAGCAAGTGCTATCCATCGGGGGTTGCGCAACTATTTTCTAGCAAATCCATTACAGGCTGTACCTGAAACAGCCAAGAAGTAAAGGTTAAATATGGCGATCAAGATCTTACCTCCTCAATTAGCAAACCAAATTGCGGCTGGCGAAGTCGTAGAACGCCCTGCATCAGTAGTAAAAGAGTTGGTGGAGAATAGCCTTGATGCTGGCGCTAGCCGTATTGATATTGAAATTGAGCGCGGTGGAGTAAAACTTATTCGTGTCCGTGATAATGGCTGTGGCATCAACCATCAGGATCTTGCGCTAGCGTTGGCTCGTCATGCTACCAGTAAGATTGCTACCCTTGATGATTTGGAAGCCATTATCAGTATGGGATTCCGTGGAGAGGCGCTGGCTAGTATCAGCTCAGTTTCGCGTCTGACATTAACTTCCCGTACTGAAGAACAGCATGAAGCCTGGCAAGCTTACGCGGAAGGGCGGGATATGGCAGTGACTGTAAAGCCGGCAGCACATCCAGTAGGCAGTACTGTTGAAGTATTGGATCTCTTTTATAACACTCCTGCGCGGCGCAAGTTTCTGCGAACAGAAAAAACGGAATTTGGTCATATTGATGAAGTCGTTAGACGCATTGCGTTGGCGCGTTTGGATGTATTAATCAATTTGCATCATAACGGTAAATTGGTGCGCCAATACCGGCCGGCAAAAGATGAATCGCAGTATGAGCGGCGGTTGGCCTCCATTTGTGGTACCGCTTTTATGCAACGGGCACTTTCTCTTTCCTGGCAGCACGACGATTTATCGATTAAAGGATGGGTTGTTGACCCGATGAATACTGAGGCGAGTAGTGATATTCAATATTGTTATGTAAACGGGCGTATGATGCGTGATCGCTTAATTAATCATGCTATCCGTCAGGCTTATCAAGATTTGCTCCGGGGAGAACAACAGCCTGCTTATGTTTTATATTTGGAGGTTGATCCACATCAAGTGGATGTGAATGTGCATCCTGCGAAGCATGAAGTTCGCTTCCATCAAGCCCGTTTGGTACATGATTTTATCTATCAGGGTGTAACAGCCGTATTGAAACAGCGCGGAAGCGGTGCCGAGCTGGATATGGCTTGCTGTGAACCTGCGCCAGCCTGGGAGCCGGAAAACCGGCCATCAGCAGGGGGAAATCATTTTTCCCGGCAAAACAATGCGACATCTGTGGCAACATCATCACCAAAAGAGGTTTTGTCAAGTAAAGGGAATATGGGGGGCTCTCGCGGTGGTGAAAATCGCCAATATCATGGAGATCATTATCAGAAACGTCAGGGTGAGGTATATCAGAAACTGATGCAGTCTGAACCTGAAGAAAAAAGAGAGCTGTTTCCAGCTAGAACCGCTCCGGTTATGGCAGAAAAGGTCACTTCTGCTCTTGTTCAGGTTAAAAATAGCAATCATAGTTTTGGTAAGGTGTTGAGCATATATTCACCATGTTATGCTCTGATTGAATCTCCATTGGGAATTGGGTTGTTATCTTTGCCGGTAGCTGAACGCTGGTTAAGACAAGCACAGTTAACACCAACAGAGCAAGGGCTGAAATCACAGCCATTGTTGATACCGCTGAAACTATCTCTTAGTAAAGAGGAAGCTGATGCTTTAAATCGTTATAGTGACTTATTGGGCTCTTTTGGTATTGAAGCATCTGTATCTCATGGAAAAGCGATACTATGTGCGGTATCGTTACCATTACGGCAACAAAATCTGCCTAAATTAATTCCTGAGTTGCTAGGTTATTTGGCACAACAGCCATCAGCATCGGCTGAACAGGTTGTAACTTGGCTTGCTCGTCATATCGGCAGTGAGTATGGAACGTGGAACGTTGCTCAGGCGGTGCAGTTATTAGCTGATGTTGAGCGTCTTTGCCCACAACTGGTAAAATCTCCACCAGATGGGTTATTACAATTAATTGATTTACAAGCAGTGGTGGCATCTCTTACTCATGAGTGATCAGAAAACTCAACATCTACCAATGGCAATTTTTGTTATGGGTCCGACGGCCTCAGGCAAAACGGCTTTATCTGTTGCTTTACGCCAGCATCTTCCTGTGGAGCTGATCAGCGTTGATTCTGCGCTAATTTATCGTGGAATGGATATTGGTACCGCCAAACCAACAACCGAAGAGCAAGCGTTGGCACCTCATCGTTTAATCAATATTCTGGACCCTTCTCAACCTTATTCTGCTGCTGATTTTTGTCACGATGCATTGAAGGAGATGGCAGAAATTACTGCTTCTGGCCGTATTCCTCTGCTGGTGGGAGGAACGATGCTCTATTTCAAGGCGTTACTTGAAGGTTTGTCGCCTTTACCTTCGGCTAATCCAGTTATTCGGGCACAAATAGAACAACAGGCGGCAGAGCAAGGATGGGATGCATTGCATCAGCAACTACAGAAGATTGATCCTGTGGCGGCGTTAAGAATTCATCCTAATGATCCACAGAGACTTTCTCGGGCACTGGAAGTTTTTCTTATTTCAGGTAAAACTCTCACTGAACTGACTAAATTGTCAGGAGAATCGCTGCCTTATCGTGTTCATCAATTTGCTATTGCACCGGCAAAACGTGAGCTCCTTCATCAACGCATTGAAGCGCGTTTTCATCAAATGCTTGAATCAGGGTTTGAAGAGGAAGTTAAAGCACTTTATGCTCGTCGTGATTTGCATGTGGATTTACCTTCTATTCGTTGTGTCGGTTATCGTCAGATGTGGTCTTATCTTTCCGGCGAAATTGACTACGATGAAATGATTTATCGCGGTATTTGTGCGACGCGCCAGTTGGCAAAGCGTCAGGTAACTTGGCTCAGAGGTTGGAAGTCGGTTCATTGGTTGGATAGTTCTCAACCAGAGCAAGCTTTAAGCACAGTTATGCAGGTTGTTAGTGCATAGGTTTATTGATTGTGTACAATTGATGAGTACCAAAGCGCAATTTTTGAGTAGTTCATTTTTTCGAACCTTTAGGTTCTTAGTTAAAAACAACAAAATAAGGAAAATATAGAATGGCTAAGGGGCAATCTTTGCAAGATCCGTTCCTGAACGCATTGCGGCGTGAAAGGGTCCCGGTTTCTATTTATTTGGTCAACGGCATCAAATTGCAGGGTCAGATTGAATCTTTTGACCAGTTTGTCATTTTACTGAAAAATACGGTTAGCCAGATGGTTTATAAACATGCCATCTCTACTGTTGTACCTTCCCGCCCAGTTTCTCATCACAGTAGCAATACGAGTGTAGGGGCGAGCGTAGGTAATTATCATTCTGGTGGCGTTTCTGCTCCGGCAGCACAACAGGAAAGTGATGGCACTGAATAAGTTTGAGAGCAGTAATAGAATGAAGAAAAACATAGGGAGGGGGTTTTACCTATGTTTTTTCCCGTAGTTTTTTACTCAGCCTGAGAGGTCGCACCTTTGTTTGAACGTTATGAAGGCGGCGAACAAGCCGTTGTGGTGCATGTTTTTTTCTCGCAGGATAAAGACACAGATAATCTCAGTGAGTTTGAATCACTGGTAACTTCTGCTGGTGTAGTTCCTGTGCAAATTGTCACGGGGAGCAGGAAAGCCCCTCATCCGAAATATTTTGTTGGAGAAGGTAAGGCGGAAGAGATTGCTGAGGCGGTACAGGCTAGTGGTGCTGATGTTGTGTTGTTTAATCATGCACTCAGTCCTGCACAGGAACGCAATCTTGAGCGGCTCTGTCAGTGTCGAGTTATCGACCGCACCGGCGTGATTCTGGATATTTTTGCCCAACGGGCGCGGACTCACGAAGGGAAGTTACAGGTAGAGTTGGCGCAGCTACGTCATCTTTCTACCCGTCTTGTCCGGGGATGGACTCACCTTGAACGTCAGAAAGGTGGGATTGGTTTGAGAGGGCCGGGGGAAACGCAGCTTGAGACGGACCGGCGTTTATTGCGGGATAAAATCCGTCAGATCCTGAGTCGTCTGAGCCGGGTTGAGAAACAGCGTGAACAGGGGCGTCAAGCGCGAAATAAAGCGGATATACCGACGGTTTCACTGGTGGGATATACCAACGCCGGTAAATCGAGTTTGTTTAACCGTATGACGGCTGCTGAGGTTTATGCGGCTGATCAATTGTTTGCTACGCTGGATCCAACGTTGCGACGGATTGAAGTTAATGATGTTGGTACGGTGGTATTGGCTGATACGGTTGGCTTTATCCGTCATTTGCCTCATGATCTGGTGGCGGCATTTAAAGCAACATTGCAGGAAACCCGGCAAGCCACATTGTTGCTGCATATTATTGATGCTGCGGATAGCCGCATCGACGAAAATATTGCCGCTGTCGACAGCGTACTGGAAGAAATTGAAGCGCATGAAATTCCGGTACTGTTGGTGATGAATAAGATTGATATGCTGGACAGCTTCACGCCGCGTATTGATCGCAACGAAGATAACTTACCGGTTAGAGTTTGGCTGTCTGCGCAAACCGGTAAAGGTATCCCGTTATTGTTACAAGCGTTAACGGAGCGTCTTTCGGGTGAAATTGCACACTACGAATTGCGTTTGCCTCCGGAAGCAGGTCGTTTACGCAGCCGCTTCTATCAACTGCAAGCAATAGAGAAAGAGTGGATAGAAGAGGACGGTAAAGTTGGTATCGAAGTGAGAATGCCGATTGTTGACTGGCGCCGTCTATGCAAACAAGAACAGGATTTGTTTGATTATGTTGTCTGATGTGCCTGTCAGGTGAATATCAGAAAACTTATGTGATTGAGAGTCGGCTTGTTTATAAGAGGCTCTTGGCCTGAAAAACCAATCATAAAAGAATGGAGCTAAAACATGGCGTGGAATCAGCCCGGGAACAACGGACAAGACCGCGACCCGTGGGGAAGCAGCAATAAAAGCGGCAATTCCGGCGGGAACAAAAGTAGTCGAAACCGTGGGGCATCTGATCTCGACGATCTGTTCCGTAAGCTGAGCAGTAAACTCGGGGGTTTTGGTGGGAACAAGGGCGGTAATGGTTCTGACCAAGGGGCAAAATTTGGCGGGCGTATTGTTAGCCTTGTCGTTGCTGTTGTCGTCGTGATCTGGGCCGCTAGCGGTTTTTATACGATTAAGGAGACAGAACGTGGTGTTGTTACCCGTTTGGGTAAACTTAGCCATATTGTGCAGCCAGGTCTGAACTGGAAACCCACATTCATTGATGAAGTTGTTCCAGTTAACGTGGAATCTGTTCGTGAATTGGCAACCTCTGGCGTGATGCTGACATCAGATGAAAGCGTTGTTCGCGTGGAGATGAACGTGCAGTATCGTGTGACTGATCCTGCCGCTTATCTCTATAGTGTGACAAGTCCTGATAACAGCCTGCGTCAGGCGACAGATAGCGCGGTACGTGGTGTTGTTGGTAAATATACGATGGATAAAATCTTGACGGCAAACCGTATGATTGTCCGTGATGATACTCAGCGTGAGTTGGAAAGGACGATTCTTCCGTACCGCATGGGAATAACTTTGTTGGATGTTAACTTCCAGGCTGCTCGTCCGCCAGAAGAAGTCAAGGCTGCTTTTGACGATGTTATTGCTGCACGTGAGAATGAACAGCAGTCTATTCGTGAAGCGGAGGCTTATTCGAACGAAGTCTTGCCACGTGCGAAAGGTGATGCGCAACGTATCATTGAAGAGGCGAAAGCTTATAAGTCTCGTGTAGTATTGGAAGCACAGGGGGAAGTGGCGGGCTTTGCCAAAATGTTGCCTAGGTATAAAGAGGCACCTGAGATTACCCGTGAACGTCTGTACATTGAAACGATGGAGAAAGTATTGAGCCGTACTCGCAAAATTATTGTTAATGATCACAATAACAATTTGCTGGTATTGCCATTAGAACAAATGTTACGTGGTGATGTTTCTGGTGTTAAAAAAGAGGGAACAGTGCAATCAGATAATACGGTAGCTTCTGACCTGCGGGGTACCCGTCCAACTGTGCCTTCAAATTCAGGCCGGGGAGCGAATTATAACCGAACAGATAATCTGCGTAATGACATTATCAGGGTAGGGAGATAATAATCATGCGTAAATCATTAGTCGTTGTTATTGTCGCGGTATTAGTTGCACTCTATGCCTCTCTATTTATCGTGCAGGAAGGACAGCGTGGTATTGTACTGCGTTTTGGTAAGGTTCTGCGCGATGCAGGAAATAAACCGATTGTTTATGAGCCGGGGTTACATTTCAAAATACCTTTTGTTGAAACGGTGAAAACACTGGATGCTCGTATCCAGACTATGGATATTCAAGCCGACCGTTTCTTGACCAGTGAAAATAAGGACCTGATAGTTGATTCTTACCTGAAATGGCGGATTAACGATTTCAGCCGTTATTATCTGGCGACCGGCAATGGTGATATTTCTCAAGCAGAAGTATTGTTAAAGCGTAAATTCAGTGACCGCCTGCGTTCTGAGATTGGCCGTAAGGATGTTCGTGGTATCGTAACGGATTCCCGTGGTCAATTGACCACCGATGTTCGTGATGCGCTGAACAAAGGTACAACGGATAAAGAAACAGCGAGTATAACTGAAGCGGATGATGCTATTGCATCGGCGGCGGCTCGTGTAGAGCGAGAAACGGCAGATAAACAGCTTGCTATCAATCCGAACAGTATGGCGGCATTGGGTATTGAAGTTGTTGATGTGCGTATCAAACAAATCAATTTACCACTGGAAGTTTCAGAAGCGATTTACCAGCGTATGCGCGCTGAGCGTGAAGCGGTAGCTCGTCGTCATCGTTCACAAGGTTTGGAAGAAGCAGAAAAGCTGCGTGCAGCAGCAGATAAGCAAGTTATTGAAATCCGTGCAAAAGCGGAGCGTGAAGCGCTTACATTGCGTGGTGCTGGTGATGCGGAAACCGCTAAACTGTTTGCGGATGCATTCAGTCAAGCGCCAGATTTCTATGCCTTTATCCGTAGTTTACGTGCTTACGAGAAAAGCTTTAGTGAAGACGGGAAAGATGTTCTGGTATTAAGCCCAGAAGCTGATTTCTTCCGCTATATGAAAGCACCTGAAAAGCGTGCAGTTCAGCACTAATGAGTTTTGAATCACTCAGTAAGGCCCGCATCAGGCGGGCCTTGTTATGTCTGGTGGCTAACAAAAATAACGGATGTGATAAAAATTACTGAAAGGTGTGGGATGAGATGTTAGAATCCATTTTTAAGCAACCGAGTGAATTTTGAAATGGGTAAGAACGTTGTCGTATTGGGCACCCAATGGGGTGACGAGGGCAAGGGCAAGATCGTCGACTTGCTGACTGAACGAGCTAAGTATGTTGTTCGTTATCAAGGGGGCCATAATGCTGGTCATACACTGGTTATCAACGGTGAAAAAACCGTTCTCCACTTAATCCCATCAGGGATCTTGCGTGAAAATGTTATCAGTATTATTGCAAATGGCGTCGTATTAGCGCCTGATGCGCTGATGAAAGAGATGAACGCATTAGAGTCCCGTGGTATTCCTGTTCGCGAGCGCCTGCTCATTTCAGAAGCCTGTCCACTTATTCTTCCATACCATGTTGCATTAGATAATGCCCGCGAGAAAGCGCGTGGTGCAAAAGCAATTGGTACAACCGGTCGTGGTATTGGCCCTGCGTATGAAGATAAAGTTGCTCGTCGTGGTCTGCGTGTTGGTGATTTGTTTGATAAGGAAGCATTCGCCGTTAAGCTGAAAGAAATTATCGAATATCACAATTTCCAACTGGTTAACTACTACAAAGAACCAGCGGTTGATTACCAGAAAACCCTAGATGAAATCATGGCTGTTGCCGATATTTTGACGGATATGGTCGTCGACGTTTCTGATTTGTTGTATAAAGCAACTCAGAAAGATGAATTGGTTATGTTCGAAGGTGCGCAGGGCACATTGTTGGATATTGACCACGGTACTTACCCATATGTGACCTCTTCCAACACTACCGCGGGTGGCGTTGCAACAGGTTCCGGTTTAGGTCCGTGCTATGTTGATTATGTTTTGGGGATCATCAAAGCATACTCTACTCGTGTCGGTGCTGGTCCATTCCCAACTGAGCTGTTTGATGAAACTGGCAGTTACTTGCGCGAAAAAGGCCAAGAGTTTGGCGCGACTACTGGGCGTAGCCGCCGTACTGGTTGGTTGGATATCATTGCCATCCGTCGTGCAGTACAGATCAACTCACTGTCAGGTTTCTGTATGACCAAACTGGACGTGCTGGATGGCTTGAAAGAAGTAAAAATCTGCACTGGTTACCGTATGCCTAATGGCAGTGTAATTGAAACGACACCTCTGGCAGCGGATGACTGGGAAGGTATCGAGCCTATTTATGAGACCATGCCTGGTTGGAATGAAAGCACTTTCGGTGTGAAAGAGCATAGAAGATTGCCTCAGGCGGCACTGAACTATATCAAACGTGTAGAAGAGCTGACCGGTGTTCCGGTTGATATTATTTCTACAGGCCCGGATCGTTCAGAAACTATCATTCTGCGTGATCCGTTTGATGTCTGATGGTACCTATAATCAGGTGAAGCCGGGCTTTTCAGCCCGGTTTTTTGCTATTTATTGTGGCCTTTTTTGTTTAACGATGAGGAGATCAACATGATTTTGGTAGATTCATGGTATATGAGTTGAACAAATACTTATTTTTTCAGTTTGTTCTCGGATATATTAGTTTATATCTTATTATCCAGAGGTTGATGTGCAGTTAACGAGTTTTACAGATTATGGCTTGCGTGCGCTAATTTATATGGCTTCTTTACCGCAAAGCCGGATGACCAGTATTTCTGAAGTTACTGATATTTATGGCGTTTCTCGTAACCACATGGTAAAAATCATTAACCAATTGAGTCATTTAGGATTAGTAGATGCTGTTCGTGGTAAAAACGGCGGTATCCGTTTAGGTAAACCCGCGAAGGATATCAGAATTGGCGATGTCGTTCGTGCTCTTGAGCCATTATCATTGGTTGACTGTAGTCAGGAATCTTGCCATATCACTTCTGCGTGTCGTCTGAAGGTCGTATTAAATCAGGCAATAGAAAAGTTTTTAGAAGAACTGGATAAGCATACTTTAGCTGATATGATTGAAGATAATATCCCCCTTTACAAGCTGCTTCTGACCGAATGAAGAAATGGCGCAAACAGCCTGCTGATGACAGCGGAGGAACAGCTATGTCACAAGATCCTTTTTTGGGGCGCGAAGCAGAAAAATACGAATCACCCATTCCAAGCCGTGAGTACATCTTAGACATTATTGCTAAACATACTGTACCGGTAAGTCGCCAGGAACTGGCACAAGAGCTGAATCTGATTAACGATGAGGATATTGAAGCGTTACGTCGTCGTTTACGGGCTATGGAACGTGATGGTCAATTGGTTTTCACTCGTCGCCAATGTTATGCCTTGCCGGAAAGATTGGATTTACTGAAAGGTACTGTTATTGGGCATAGAGATGGTTATGGTTTCCTACGGGTAGAAGGTCACAAAGACGATTTTTATCTCTCTGCCGAGCAGTTAAAAATGGCTATTCATGGCGATGTTGTGCTGGCACAACCATTGTCCCTGAATCGCAAAGGGCGTAATGAAGCGCGTATCGTTCGTGTATTGGTGCCTAAGACCAGTCAGATTGTTGGCCGCTATTTTCTTGATTCTGGTATGGGATTTGTTGTGCCGGATGATAGCCGTTTAAGCTTCGATATCTTGATCCCGAAAGATGAAAGCGGTGGTGCTCGCATGGGGAATGTGGTGGTAGTCGAGTTAATTACCCGCCCGGCGCGCCGCACAAAAGCTATCGGTAAGATTGTTGAAGTGTTGGGTGAAAAGATGGGAACGAACATGGCAGTGGAAATTGCCCTACGTACTCATGAAATTCCCCACAGTTGGCCGCCACAGGTGGAAAACCAGGTTGCTTCCTTGGATGAGCAGGTACCAGAATCTGCGAAAAAAGGCCGTGTTGATCTGCGTACTCTGCCGTTGGTGACAATCGATGGTGAAGATGCCCGTGATTTTGATGATGCCGTTTATTGTGAAAGAAAGCAAAGCGGTGGTTGGCGTTTATGGGTTGCCATTGCTGATGTCAGTTACTATGTGCGCCCACAAACGGCGTTAGATACCGAAGCACGTAGCCGGAGTAACTCGGTTTACTTCCCATCTCAGGTTGTCCCCATGTTGCCGGAGGTGCTTTCTAATGGACTCTGTTCTCTGAACCCGCAGGTTGATCGCCTTTGTATGGTGTGTGAGATGACGATTTCAGCGCAGGGGCGATTATCATCCTATAAATTTTACGAAGCCGTCATGAATTCTCACGCCCGTCTGACATATACCAAAGTATGGCGTATGTTGCAGGGTGATGAAGAGCTGCGTGAGCACTACAAGCCACTGGTTCAGCATATTGAGCATTTACATGAATTGTACCAGGCATTAGAAAATGCCCGTGAGCAACGTGGTGCAATCTCGTTTGAGTCAGAAGAGGCGAAGTTTATCTTTAATGCTGAACGTCGTATCGAGCGAATTGAACCGATTGTTCGCAATGATGCTCATAAGTTGATTGAAGAGTGCATGATTCTGGCGAATATTGCTGCGGCGCGCTTCGTGGAAAAAAATGGGGAGCCGGTGCTTTACCGTATTCATGATCGGCCAAAAGAAGAGAGCATTGTTAACCTGCGCACGGTTTTTGGCGAATTGGGATTGACGCTGCCCGGTGGCATGCAACCAACACCAAAGGATTATGCGCAACTGATGCATCAAGTGGCTGAACGCCCGGATCATGAGCTACTGCAAACCCTATTACTGCGTTCAATGAAACAGGCAATTTATGATCCAGAAAACCGGGGTCACTTCGGTCTGTCATTAAATTCTTATGCGCATTTTACCTCCCCTATCCGCCGTTACCCGGATCTGGTGTTGCATCGGGCGATTAAATATCTGCTAGCGAAACAGGAAAGCATTGTTGAGCAATGTGGAACACCGAGTGGGGGATGGCACAGTGATATGGAACAGATGTTGCAACTGGGCCAACATTGTTCCATGACAGAGCGCCGCGCAGATGAAGCGACGAGAGACGTCGCCGATTGGCTTAAGTGTGATTTTATGCAGGATCAGGTGGGCAATACTTTTACTGGGATCATCACGAGTGTGACAGGTTTTGGTTTCTTTGTTCGTTTGAATGAGCTGTTTATTGACGGCCTGGTGCATGTTTCCACATTGAGTAATGATTATTATCATTTCGATAATATCGGTCAGCGTTTAGTTGGTGAATACTCGGGTAAAACTTTCCGGTTAGGGGATGAAGTTGAAATTCGTGTGGAAGCGGTTCATATGGATGAACGTAAAATTGACTTTAAGCTGCTTTCTACCACCCGCAAAGCCCAGAATGTAGGTAAAACAGCGCGCGATAGAGAGAGAAAAGTAGAACTTGGCCGCGAAAGCAGTAAGAAAAATGGGCGTGGTCATCGCAAAGAAGCTCATTTTGAGCCTGATGGTGCTGTTCGTAAAG
Source organism: Photorhabdus sp. RM96S (assembly GCF_042879335.1). Lineage (NCBI taxonomy): Bacteria > Pseudomonadati > Pseudomonadota > Gammaproteobacteria > Enterobacterales > Morganellaceae > Photorhabdus > Photorhabdus sp. RM96S. The sequence continues at coordinate 28,565 of NZ_JBHFKT010000008.1, forward strand.
AACGATCTGCGGATAAGCCTAAAGGGGATAAGAAAAAGGGTAAGACGTTTTCTACCAAAACTCAGAAAATTGTCGCTAAATTCAAAGCCAAACGGGCTAAGAAAAGCGCAGATAAATAATCAAAGGGCTATCCTGTTGCAGGATAGCCTGAATATTTTAATCTCCCCCTGAGTACGTGAAGCCTATCGAATAGGCTCACAGTATTCGTCAGTGTTGTATATGTATGACAATGAAAATAAGAAGATTATGAGTGAAATTATCTACGGTATTCATGCCGTTAAAGCTTTATTGGAGCGCGATCCTCAGCGTTTTATCGAAGTTTATACCCTGAAAGGGCGTGAAGATCGCCGCCTGACACCATTGATTCATGCGCTGGAAAGTATCGGGATGATTATCCAACTGGCAAATCGTCAGTGGCTGGATAATCAAACGGAAGGTGCGGTGCATCAGGGGATTATTGCCAAAGTGAAGCCAGGGCGTCAGTATCAAGAAAACGACCTACCAGATTTACTGGCACAAGCAGAAATCCCTTTCTTGTTGGTGCTTGATGGTGTGACAGATCCCCATAATCTGGGAGCTTGTTTGCGTAGTGCTGATGCAGCAGGTGTACATGCTGTTATTATTCCACGTGATCGTTCTGCTCAGCTTAATGCCACGGCGAAGAAAGTGGCATGTGGTGCTGCGGAAAGCGTACCACTTATTCGTGTCACCAACCTTGCTCGTACCTTGCGTTTATTGCAAGAGTACAATATCTGGGTGGTGGGTACAGCAGGAGAAGCTGACCATACGCTGTATCAGAGTAAACTAACTGGTCCTATGGCTCTGGTGATGGGAGCGGAAGGGGAAGGTATGCGTCGTCTGACTCGTGAACACTGTGATGAATTGATTAGTATCCCAATGGTGGGTTCTGTCTCGTCGTTGAATGTGTCTGTTGCCACGGGAGTTTGCCTGTTTGAGGCGGTGCGTCAGCGCGGTTCGTTATAACTCATCTATTCCACATATGAACAAAAGTGTTTTTGCATTGTTCATTCCTTGAGTTTTTCATGTAGGGTAGGTATAGTTACGCGTCAATTTTTCAGCCGCACTTAAACAAGTTCCTTGCCTCCACGGGCCGCGGTTGACCCTGACAGGAGGCTGAATAATCCGTAAGGAGCAATTCTAATGCGTCATTACGAAATCGTTTTTATGGTCCATCCTGACCAAAGCGAACAGGTTCCGGGCATGATTGAGCGTTACAGTGCGACTATCACTAACGCGCAAGGTCAGATTCACCGTCTGGAAGACTGGGGCCGCCGTCAACTGGCTTACCCAATCAACAAACTGCACAAAGCTCACTATGTTCTGATGAACGTTGAAGCACCGCAGGAAGTGATTGATGAGCTGGAAACTAACTTCCGCTTCAACGATGCCGTTATCCGCAGCATGATTATGCGCGTTAAGCACGCGGTAACTGAAGCATCTCCAATGGTTAAAGCCAAAGATGAACGTCGCAGCCGTGATTACTCTCTGGAAGACGCCAATATGGATGCTGAAGAAGCTGGGGATTCTGAAGAGTAATAACTGTGACAACTAATCGTTTGGTGCTTTCTGGCACAGTGTGCAAGGTCCCCATTCGAAAAGTCAGTCCTGCCGGCATTCCACATTGTCAGTTTGTGCTTGAGCACCGTTCACAGCAACAGGAAGCCGGTCTGAGCAGGCAAGCATGGTGCAGAATGCCCGTTATTGCCAGCGGACAATTGTTACAAGTTTTAACTCACAGTATAACGGTCGGCAGTCGATTAACCGTTTCAGGATTCATTAGTTGCCATCAAGGTCGCAATGGTCTTAACAAACTGGTTCTTCATGCCGAGCAGATTGAATTGATAGATTCTGGAGACTAGCCAAATGGCACGTTATTTCCGTCGTCGCAAGTTCTGCCGTTTCACCGCGGAAGGCGTTCAAGAGATTGATTATAAAGACATCGCTACGCTGAAAAACTACATCACCGAGAGCGGTAAAATTGTACCAAGCCGTATCACTGGCACCCGTGCAAAATACCAGCGTCAGCTCGCTCGTGCTATCAAGCGCGCGCGCTACCTGTCTTTGTTGCCTTACACTGATCGTCATCAGTAATCGGCACAGTCCATTAACGACTCTGAGAGGATAAGGTAATGCAAATTATTCTGCTTGATAAAGTAGCAAACCTGGGTAGCTTGGGTGATCAAGTTAACGTTAAACCGGGTTATGCCCGTAACTACTTAGTACCGCAGGGCAAAGCTGTTCCTGCAACTAAGAAAAACATCGAATTCTTCGAAGCTCGCCGTGCTGAACTGGAAGCTAACCTGGCTAACGTTCTGGCAATAGCAGAAGCTCGTGCTGAGAAAATCAATGCATTGGGTTCCGTTACTATCGCTTCTAAAGCAGGTGACGAAGGTAAACTGTTCGGTTCTGTCGGTACTCGTGATATCGCTGATGCAGTTATCGCCGCGGGCGTTGAAGTCTCTAAGAGCGAAGTGCGTCTGCCTAATGGTGTTCTGCGTACTATTGGTGAACACGAAGTTAACTTCCAAGTACACAGCGATGTATTCGCTAAATTGAACGTTAACGTTATTGCTGAAGCTTAATCGCTGATTAACTGATGCTAATAAGTAAAAAACGCTGGCAATGCCGGCGTTTTTTATTGCCTCAACTTACCATTCTCTTGGTAGTCTATAAGATTTTTGCCGATAATGCCTAGTAACTGAGCATTAATCTGATTTATTTTACATTTACTACCTTATTTGTCGTTTATAGAATTATGGTTTCTCTTGTCTATTTTTTTGTAATGTTGTCTTTTAGCCAGTTTTATTATTATTGATTTTTCGTTTTTATATTGGAAATATTATTCATTATTAGATTAATATCTATATACCCGTCATCTTTCAAGCTGCCTCTTTGTTGGCTGCACTCACTCACCCCGGTCACATAGTTATCTATGCTCCCGGGGATTCGTTCCCTTGCCGTCGCGATGCAACTTGAAATCCATAGGGTATAAATAATTGAATTCGTATTTTTTATTATTAGATAATATCGGTATTGTTAATTCTATTGTGATATGTGGATTTTTCATAGAATATTTTGATATATCTATGTCTGAATCTAGTTAATTACAAGAATGATTATTTCATAATAATATAAAAATATATTCTTATATAATTTCGGTTATTTGTCTTTATAATGATAATTTATTTTATATGATTTCACATAAGAATATTTAATGATATTAATATATATCCTTATTATTAAATAATAATATCAAAAATTTATACGGGATTTTATTGATATAACTGTCAGAGTTGACAGTAGACTTTTAAGTGTAATTTTATAATTATAATTTTTGTTAATTAACCCTTGTGTGAGAACACAAATGAATGCGCTTATTGTTAATAGGTATGAGTTTATTCTCCATAGTTATTGATAAATTGAATAGTTTCATCAATAAATTAATAGGTATATTAGATGTTGAATTGATTTATTTATGTGTTGATAAAAATACCTTGTCATCATTATATGTTCTTCATATTAACCCAGACATAAGGGATAAAACTGGTATGAATCTTGGTAAAAGCATATTACAAACTATAGGTAATACTCCAGTAGTTATGTTGAATGGTAGATATACTAAAGGTATTAATGTCTTTCTCAAAATGGAGAATATTAACCCCGGTGGGAGTATTAAAGATCGTATTGCAGTTGCTATGTTGGAAAGGGCTGAGGCTCAGGGGGAATTAAGACCGGGAATGGTGGTGATTGAGCCATCATCGGGTAATACGGCAATTGGTTTGGCAATGGCGTGTGCCGTTAAAGGTTATCGATTTATTGCGGTTTTGGATCGCATGGTGCCGGCAGCGAAACGCGATAACATAAAAGCGTTTGGCGCGGAAATCATTTTCCTGCCAGAATTTGAAGCGGGAACGGATACTGTCAAATATCGCATTGATTTAACTAAAGAGATTATAAAAGCCTATCCGAATGCGTTTAGCCCTATGCAATTTGAAAATCAGGTTAATCCTGATGAACATTATCGTTCCACGGGGCGTGAGTTGTATGAAACCTTTGGCAATAATTTGACGGCTTGTTTTGTGACGGCAGGAAGTTGTGGAACACTTACTGGAATTTCCCGTTATTTGAAAGAGAAAAATCCACAGGTACAAATTTATGGTGTTGAACCCGTGGGGTCTATTATTTTCGGTGGTGAACCAGGAAAATATTTAGTACAAGGTGCAGGACTAACGTTTATACCTTCTATTCTGGATCGTACCAATATCGATATTACCTTGAAAGTTGCAGATATTGATGCATTCCGAGTAGCAAGAAAGTTAGCCAGAAATGAAGGTATTTTAATTGGTGGAACGGGAGGTTGCGCGGTAAGCGCAGCATTAAATCGCCTGGATGATTTTAAACCTGGAGATAATATTGTTGTCATTATTCCTGATAGTGGAGAACGTTATATAGACACAATTTATAATGATACTTGGTTATTTGAAAATAATTTCTCAGAATTAGTTGAGGACAGTAAAACAGAACCTCAACTAGAAGAAATTATTACAAACATGGGGTGCGTATTAAATGAATTCTGATCGTGTTTTGGTGATTTACTATAATCGCCTCTATAATCCTCTTATCATAAGAAGTCTTAAATCTGAATATAGAGAGGTAATTGCTCTTTATATTGATGAAGGGCAGGTAAGAGACATTGACGATATTGAATTGGAATGTATGGTTGCAGGTGCTGATAAATTTATCTATAAAGATTATCGAGCACAATATGCTGAACACTTCCTTACAAAAGCGATAAAAGCGAATGCTATTTATCAAAATGGTTATTTTCTCAGTGCGGCACTTTCCCGGCCTGCGATTGCTGAGGCGGCAGTTGAAGTAGCCAATGAGCTCAATATTGATTATATTGCCCATCAATTCAGAGGTAATGATCAAGTCAGAATGGATATGAATATAGAAATTCTGAATAAAATACCTATTGCTTCGTTGAGAGATTTTAAATACGACGAAAATATCGTAAATAGTTATGCTATGAAGTATGGTATTCCTCAAGAATTTGGTTGTAATAACCCTTATTCTACTAGTGAAAATATATGGGGATTAAGTGTCGAATGTGGTCAGTTGGCAGAACCGGAAACATTAATTCCTGAAGATGTCAGAGAGAAATTATTTGAGCATGCACTATCAGCCACTGAGCCAATATTTTTGTCATTAGGTTTTGAGAATGGTATACCGATATCGATTGACGGCGAAAAGAAATCATTATATGAAATTATCGAAATATTAAATAAGATTGGTAAAAAACTATCAATTGGTATTTTTGATATTGTTGAAGATGGCATTGTCGGTTTGAAAACACGCGCAATTTATCAATCACCTGCCGCACATATCTTAATTACCGCACATCGTGATTTAGAATGTTATTGTAGTAATCGTCACGAAAATTGGTTTAAAGAGATAATTGATAAAAAATGGGTTGAATTAGTTTATTCTGGGCTTTGGTATGATCCCTTATTAACTCATTTAAACCACTTTATTGATAGCATGAATCAACATGTCAATGGTGAGATTAAACTTGAATTAGGCTATAAATATGCCAACGTTTGTTCTCGTACTTCAAAGACGACTATCTATGATGATAATTTAGCAATATATAATTGTGGGCATTTATATAGTCAAAACGATGCCGAGGGATTTGCAAAAATATTTAATATCCATACTAAGCAAAGTGCTAAATCTAAGATGAGGCAAAAGTTATGATTAAAGAATTATTAATGTGTAAACCGGATTTTTATGATATTGAATACGTTATTAATGACTGGATGGACCCTAATAATAGAGTCAATAAAGAATTGGCACAGCAACAATGGGATTTTCTTTATGAACGGTTGACTGAACGTGGCATCACTATTCGCACTATCGATCCTGTTAATGGTTTGCCTGATATGACTTTCTCAGGTGATTGTGGAATGGTGCATAATAATAAATTCCTTGCTAGTAATTTCCGGCACGCTGAACGCCAGGGGGAAAGCCAGTACTATATCGATTATCTGGAAAATCTAGGTTATGAGATACATCGTGTTGATAAAGGTATTTATTTTGAAGGGCTTGGAGATGTTATCTATTGGGATAATGACATCATATTTGGTTATGGTCCTCGCTCAGATAAAGAAGCAATAAATACAATTCAGAAAGTCTATCCAGAACTTAAAGTTAAAGGTGAACTACATATTCAGGATAAGACTTTCTTTCATGTGGCTCTGGCATTCTCGTTTATTGACAAAGATACGGTTATTTACTATCCAGAAGCATTTACTAAAGAGAGCCAGAATTATATTGATAAAACATTTGAACGCCGGATCTCAATATCAGAACATGACGCTAAGGAATTATTTGTCTGTAATAATATCCCAATAGGTAAAGATATTCTCATGCATGATTGTTCTATAGAGGTTGAACGTCAATTAAATAATTATGGTTATAATGTCATTAAATGCGATATGAGTGAATTCTTAAAGAGTGGTGGTAGTCTGCGCTGCTTAGTATTAAAAATTAAATAATTATAATGGAGGATAATAAATCATGTATATTTTAGGTATAAATTCAGTTTACCATGAATCAGCAGTTTGCTTATTAAAAGATGGAGAAACTATTTTTGCCATTGAAGAAGAGCGTTTAAATAGAAGAAAACACGGAAAACCAGCAAATGTTGATAATCCTGATGAACTACCATTGGCTTCCATTGAAGTTGCATTAGACTTTGCGGGTATTCGCTTGGAAGATGTGAGTCATATTGGGTTTTCTATTGATCCGATAGAACGAAGAAAATCAGTCTTTATTGATGAAGTCACCAGTGAGGGAAATTGGGGAAGTGTATCGGGTGAGTCCATTTTTTATCGTAAGACCACTTCAGTACCAGAAATTTTACAATCAATGGGATTCCGTGGTCAATTTCATTGGGTTCCTCATCACACAGCTCATGCGGCATCTGCTTATTTTGTTTCGCCATTTGATAAAGCATTAACCTTATCACTTGATGGTGTGGGAGAGGATAATACCGCAGGGGTATATCTGGGCGATGGCAATAGTCTGAAGAAAATTAAAACCATTGAATACCCTAATTCAATTGGTTTTATGTGGGAGAAATTGGCAGAATTCTTGGGCTTCTCTGTATACGATGCCTGTAAGGTGATGGGAATGTCTGCTTATGGTAAGCCTGAAGGTTTTATGCCAGCGTTCCAACAACTTGTCAAAATTTATGAGAAAGGTGAGTTTACTATCGATAACACCATTCTCAATTTCCGCAGCCAAGACTTTTCTAAATTAGAATCTTTGTTTGGTATTGTGAAAAGAGTTCCTGGTGGAGAGGTAGCGCAGGAATATTATGATATTGCTGCTTCTCTCCAGCAAATAACTGACGAAATAGTGTTAAATATGGCTCATCATTATTTGCAGGAAACAGCAACGAATAAACTCTGCCTTGCGGGTGGCGTCGCATTGAATTGCATAACGAATAAACGGTTATATGAAGAGTTGGATATCGAAGATATCTTTATTCAGCCTGCTGCACATGATGCCGGGACTGCCACAGGTGCCGCACTATTTATTTGGCATCATATTCTTGAAAATAATCAGCGCTATCCTCTGACGCATACCTATTGGGGTCTGGAATATAGTGAAGATGATTACCAGCGTAGTTTGAAGGCCCACGGTTTGGACTGGACATATGAAGAGAATATTCATGAGGTTGTCGCAGGCTTGCTGGCTGAAAATAATGTCGTTGGCTGGTTCCAGGGGAGGATGGAATTTGGGCCGCGGGCATTAGGTAATCGTAGTTTGTTGGCTGATCCAAGAAATAAAGATATTCGCGATTTAATGAATCGTAAAGTTAAACATCGTGAAATGTTTAGGCCATTTGCGCCTAGTGTATTGCGTCAACATGTTGCTGATTGGTTCCATGTTCGGAAGGAATTACCGGAAGCTGCAAAATATATGTTGTTAGCGATGGATGCTAAAGTGGATAAAGCATCGAAAATTCCGGCAGTGGTTCACGAAGATGGTACTGCCAGAGTTCAGGTGGTAGATAGTGCATCAAATCCAGATTATGCCCAGTTGATTGAGGCATTTTATCGGAAAACCGGTGTGCCTTTGTTGCTGAACACTTCTTATAATGATAGCGAACCAATTGTTTGTTCACCGGAAGATGCTATTAAAACTTTCATGAAAACTAATATTGATTATTTAGTTTTGGGGAATTATTTGATTAAATCGATTCATTAATTATTGCATAGTAAACGTCTATCCCAGTAGGTGTAATTGATGAAGTCAATTTGGGCATTGCTCAGTTTCAAATTGATAAATACAATAGTCTAATGGGATAGATATACCCTATGGATTTCAAGATGCATCGCGACGGCAAGGGAGTGAATCCCCGGGAGCATAGATAACTATGTGACCGGGGTGAGTGAGCGCAGCCAACAAAGAGGCAACTTGAAAGATAACGGGTATAATAAGGTTGAGGTAATATTAATGATACATAAGATCATACTGGCTCGCTTTTTTTCTGTTTTTTCAGAGGCATTTGTTATGTTCGCTGTGCCTGTATTAGTATATACCTCAACTAATAGCGCTTCACTTTCATCTTTTGCTTTTGGGCTTGAACGGCTATTCAGAGTGATTTCTCTCCCCATTTCTGGTTGGATGGGGGACAGGATGCATACTCTGGTTATGTTATTCCTGAGTGATATTCTTCGATCATTAGTTTGCTTATTTCTTTTTATCCTTTCATTTATATATTCTGATAATAGTATCGTATATATCATTATTTCTCTCTCATGTGTTTTATCCTTTTTTAGTGGAGCGGGATATGTCAATCTTGAAGGTTTTGTCTCTAAAAACATGAGTGCAATAGAATTACCTTCTGTTAACTCTCGTTTACAATTTGTTGAACAGTTTACCTATATTGCAGCCCCGGCGGTTGTCGGTGTGCTGGTTTATAAATTCAGTGTTTATGCGGTATTTGCATTTGCATTTTTTCCTTTCCTAATTAGTAGTTTGATATGGTTTCAGCTACAAAGGAAAAACCGGATTGAAGAACACGCTAATAGAGAAGGGTATAATCTGCCGGCCATTTTTAAATTCTTGATGGAAAACCCACCCTTGTTACGCGTCATTAGCCTGACATTCCTGATGAATGTGATGCAAGGTGCTATTTTGTCAACGGCAGTTTATGTTATTACCAGTGTTTTTTCACAGCCGAAAGGGAGTTATGCTCAGCTTTTGGCTTATGCGGGGCTGGTGAATTGTTGTGTTTTTTTTATTGCGCCAAAATTGTGCCGGATTTTTGATGTGCGTATCGTTGGTGTAACGGCTTTTCTGATTGCGTTATGTGGTCTGACACTATTTGCGACTGGGCCGTTATTTGTGGTTTACACATTAGGTTTCTTACTGGTTATTGGTTCGGAAGGTTGTTTTAATCTTTTTTCCCGCTCTTATCGAGCAAGTCTTATTCCGAAGCAGCGTTTTTCTCAGTATCTTGGTGTGGTGCTGGTTTTGAATCAGTTAGCGACACCTTTAACCAGTTTTATTTGTGCTAATTTACTGAACTATTTTTCCTACAATAGTATTTATCTGATATTCTCTGCATTTGTTTTATTGATGTTTATCATTATTAATCCTTATCGTTCGCTTAAATTTAATCTGCATAATAGTCAATAATGGAGGAAATATGAGTTCGAAAAAATATTTGTTAGTGCTTGATTATCTTCCGGCAAGGCTGAATGAAATCGTCAATATTCGTGACTATATTCGATATAATTACTCCCTTGAATTGGTAATTATTAGCGATATGTTGTCCGGTGAGGAAAAAAATGTCACACCATTTGTCTATCATATTCCTGTACGAACAGAGAATTATGTTGATAGTGTGATGACAGTTCTTGCTGAACTTAATATGACATGTGCTGGTATTCTTCCTTTTATGGATGCGGTATCTGGGTATGCTGCTGTTATCGCGAAGAAATTAAACGTTTATGGTGATGATCCCGAATTAAGTTTCGCAGGTATTGAGAAATATCAATTTCGCCAACAAGAAACTCGAATATTACCGTTGCTTGCGGCACAACATATTAAGACGCCTCGATATACTTTCATTAATGAGATTAAAGAACTGGAAGAGTTTTATGATTCTGTTCCGTATGGTGTGATTATTAAGCCTAATTGTGGTCGGGCAAATGTAGGCGTGGTAGCGGTTAAAGATAGAAGTAAAATCCCAACGGCTTTTGCTCAATCTGTTGAGCAATCTGGTGGTAATCAAACTCTTGCAGAAGAACTTATTATTTTCGATACAGAATATTCGTACGATGGTATTGGTTGTATGGCATTTTTAACGCAAAAAGTTTCCCAGAAAGGGGAATTTCCTGTTGAAATAGGGCAAATAGTTCCGGCGCAATGTGATGGCAGAAATACGATTGCATTACATAAAGCGGGGCAGGCAATGAATCTGATTTCAGGGCAGACTCTTGGCGCATTCCATAATGAGATTAAGCAAGATAGTAAAACGGGAGAAACTTTTCTGGTTGAAACTAATCGTAGACCAGCGGGTATGCGTATTTGGGATATGGCTAACCGGGTATATGGTATAAGCTTGCAGGAAATTTGGGTTGACCATTTAGTCAAAGGATTTAGTGATCGAATGATATTGCCTGAAGCAAAGGGAAGGGCATTTTTGATTAATTTGCTGGCAGATAAAGATGGCAAAATTAATGATAAATTCGATCAAACAGAAGTTAATGAAGTATTATTAGCATCTGTTAATAATATTTTGAGTAAATTATGTTATGAAATTATTGCAATAAAAATTAGTTTAGATAAGAATTCACCGGTTTATGAAACACCAAAAAGCAATAATGATTTCTGTGGTTACGTTTGTGTGCATATTAATGATGAGCACGTCAAATGTGAATCCCTGATGAATGAGATTAATGATGCATGGAGAGAGATATTGTCTAATTATATTGTATAATTTCGTATGGTTAGAGCCTTATTTTGGCTCTAATTATTATATGATTAGATTATATGCTATTGCTTTAGCAACTGCTGCAACTTTATTGGGAACCACTAATTTCTCCATAACATTGTTAATGTGGAAATTAACTGTTCTTGTTGAAATATCCAGTATATCGGCTATTTCAGCAGAAGTTTTTCCCTCACAAGTCCATCTTATGACTTCAACTTCTCTGGTAGAGAGCGTTGGAACAATGATTTTATCCTTTTTATTTTTTAGATTATTAAATGTTTTTATGCATTCATTTGCCAATATGCCTAATACTCCTGCTTTATTAAGTATTTCATTGTGGGAAATAGAGCCTTCTTTTCTGGCAACTGAAAAAATTGACCTTTCTCCATGATAACCTTTAATTTTTATTGAAAGACTATTTTTAACTTCATTTTTATTTGAATTTGATTTTTTAATCATAAAATCAGCAGATTTTGATATTTTATCATTACAAACTGACGGAATAGAGAAAGTGTAATCACCATTCATTAATTGGTCGCTGTCGTGATTATTATCTTGATTATAATTGCTTGCAGTTTCTATATTTAGGTTGGTTATTAGAACATATTTTTTTGTCGTGAATGGATATTTTTCTTCCTGATAAATTGAGTAGAATTCAAAACCCAGATAGTTTATCGCGTTTAACAACCTCTTTTCTAATTCAGGCATGGTTTTGGACTTTTTAATTTCTGATAAAATCTCATTAAATGGTTTATTCATAAGATTTTCCTCATCATATAATATTTGCAATAAAATTAATTTTATATAAAAAATATTTTATTCATATAATCAATTATAAGTAAAAATTTTTAAAAATTGAATTTTTATATTGTAACCTTTAAGAAATAAATATGCTACTTAGAATTATATCTATTATTAGCTCTTATATATTTGGGCGACATGTATTTTCCGGGTGACATCTTCGGTTTACCCTGCTGCATGGCGCTGTTATGCTTACAAATCTAATTTAATTTGATCACAGGTATTTTCATGGCAAAACTTTCTTTTGACTCTATCGAAGCACAAGCAAGTTATGGGGTTGGCTTGCAGGTTGGTCAGCAATTACTGGAGTCTGGCCTGCAAGGTCTGGAACCTGAAGCGTTGTTAGCGGGGTTATGTGATGCGCTGGAAAATCATTCTCCAGCGGTGCCGGTCGATATATTGCATCGTGCCTTACGTGAAATGCACGAACGTGCAGATGGTGTGCGTCGTGAACGTCAGCAAGCTATGGCAGAAGAGGGTCAGAAGTTTCTGGCAGAAAACGCTCAGCGTGACGGTATAAGCACGACAGAATCTGGTTTACAGTTCTCTGTACTAAAACAGGGTGATGGTGCAATTCCTGCCCATACTGACCACGTGCGTGTTCATTATACGGGTCGTCTGATTGATGGCACCGTGTTTGACAGCTCAGTACAGCGTGGTGAACCTGCTGAATTTCCTGTAAATGGGGTGATTGCTGGATGGATTGAAGCATTGACGTTGATGCCTGTCGGTTCTAAATGGGAACTTTATATCCCTTATAATCTGGCTTATGGCGAGCGTGGTGCCGGTGCATCGATTCCCCCATATAGCACTCTGATTTTCGAGGTGGAATTGTTGGAAATTCTGTAAGTTTTATCCAGAAGTAGGATTAAAAAATAGCCGGTATATCCGTCTCAGACTACTGACAAACCCATTTAAAAAATGGGGGATATTTTCAAACCATCGAAAATTTCAGCTAGGATGTCGCCGATGAACTGGCTTTCCCTCAATTTCCTAATTATTTCTTTAAATAGAGTCTTTGGCCCGCCAGCTTTTGCCATTTATCTGAAAAATAGACAGGAATGCTATTAAGAATGGTAATAAAATTCTTACCGTTCCAATAAAAAGATCAATTGGTAATATAGTCTAAAATGATAACAGATGACTAACCGCAGAGGTGTGTGATGCTAGAACAAATCTGCCAACTGGCTCAGGAAGCTGGTGCGGCTATTATGACAATTTATCAGGATGAACATCCCCTGAAAGTTGATCATAAGCAAGATGATTCACCGGTTACTATGGCTGATATTGTGGCTCATAAAATAATTAAAGCCGGATTATCCCGTATCGCTCCGGAAATTCCACTGTTGTCGGAAGAAGAGCTTCCTACTTGGGAAGAGAGGCGTGATTGGAAGCGCTATTGGTTAGTTGATCCTCTGGATGGTACCAAGGAATTTATTAATCGTAATGGTGAATTTACGGTTAATATCGCCTTGATTGATGAGGGCGTTCCTGTGATGGGAGTGATATATGCTCCTGTGCAGGATACGCTTTATTCCGGGCAAGGGCGGCAGGCATGGAAAAAAGTCTGTGGAGGTCAATGTTTGCCGATTAAGATTCGTGATGCTAATCCACCAATGGTCGTCGTTAGTCGCTCTCATATGGATACAGAATTAGAAGATTACCTCAATCAGCTAGGTGAACATCAGACGGTTTCTGTGGGCTCTTCACTGAAGTTCTGTTTGGTGGCTGAAGGAAAAGCGCAACTTTATCCTCGCTTTGGACCCACTCATATCTGGGATACTGCGGCGGGTCATGCTATAGCCATTGCTGCTGGTGCTCACGTGACGAACTGGAAAGGTCAGACGCTAGATTATACGCCTCGTGAATCATTCCTGAATCCGGGATTTAGAGTAACGATTTTCTAATTGTGGTTGTTTTCTAGTAGATTTGTTTTTCAGCGGAATTGTGGTGATAAGGGCAAACGAAAACATACCTGTAAGTCGTTATCACCACGGATGTTTTTACTGTAGTTCCTTACGAACTAATTCAATGACCTGTTTGATTTCACTATTGTTTAACGCACCTTCTTTGGTAAACTTCGCTACGCCATTTTTGTCCAGGACAATAATGGCAGAACTTTTAGCTTCCAACTGCCAAGCTTTTTTGACCACACCGTTGCTGTCAGCGATAAACTGGGACCACGGAAACTCTCTTTTGCTATCTTCAATACTGCTGCGGACAAATGGCCCAGTGCCGAATATTGCATCATTGATATTGATGATGGTGGTTGTTTGGTATTTTTCTTTTGAAAAATCAGCGCGTTTTATTTCTTCTATCAGTGGGGCATTCATCTCTTTAGCTGCACTACGACCTGCAATATGTTGTATGACTCTCACTTTACCAATCAGTTTTCCACTATCCCAATTTTGGTAGCTAAACTTGTTATTGTTGAGTAACAACTCACCTTTATCAGAAACACTGATCGCAGGAACCTGTTGTTCCAGAGTGATGTTGTGGGCGAATGCTAAAGCAGGAGAACAAAGTAGCGCAGCATATAGCATAAAGTTCTTTATCATAATTTTTCCTTTGTAGGTTAATGTGACAATGCATGGATCTCTAGCATAGCGGGTATTAACTGATTTATCTCTTTAAAGAAGATCAAATTTTTAACATTAAGTAAGAGATAAAGTTACATAGTTATGTATATCTAAATATCTGTCATTTTATGTAAATTCAGTGCATAAAACTAAAAATGGAGGGAACAAAATCGGATAAATTCAGTCTATTATTCTACATAACGGTATGGTGTATGGAGTTGGTTCACCAAACGTAACCGTAAGAAGTAGTTAGGAGGAAAAAAGCAGAGATGAAAATTTTTCACCGATATAACCCACTGAAAATTGCTCTCTACGTTAAAACTTTATTCCGTGGACGTTTATACATTAAAGATATGGGGGCTTTTGAATTCGACTGCGGCAAAATTTTACCGCCGAAGGTGAGAGATAAGCGCCATTTTAGTGTAATGAGTGAAGTCAATCAGCAAGTGCTACGTTTGCAGGCCGAAATAGGATAGATAAAACGAAAAAGAATCGGGTTGCATACTGGTGTAATCTGCGCCACAAAATAACAATAAGTGGCGCTTAACATGAGAATACTAAACGGCCTTAGCTCAAGAATAGGCCGTTTTTATTTATCATCACTGATAGGCAGGTTTTGCGTTGGTGTCGTGGTGAGAGTATCAGTGATTTTTGTGACTAATAGCTGATCGATTTTGTAGTTATCAATATCGACAACTTCAAATTTGTAACCAGCAAACTTAACTGAATCAGTACGCTTTGGAATTTTACGCAATCGAAACATCATGAAACCTGCAATGGTTTCATAGTTACTTGAATCAGGAAAATTATCAATATCCAGTACACGCTGTACATCATCAATAGGTGTTCCTCCTTCTACTAACCATGAATTTTCGTCACGGATGATGATCTGCTCTTCTTGTCCTTGGTCGACTAAATCACCCATCAGTGTGGTCATAACATCATTAAGGGTAATCACACCCATTACCAACGCATATTCATTCAGGATAATAGCGAAATCTTCACCCGCTGCTTTAAAACTTTCCAGTGCATCTGAAAGTGTCAAGGTATCTGGAATGATCAGCGCGTTGCGGATCTGGACACCTTTATTGAAGCTTAGGCTTTGACCACTTAGGACACGGTTAAGCAGATCTTTGGAATCCACATAACCGATAACGTGATCAATATCTCTATCACATATTAGGTACTTGGAATGTGGCTGGCTAGAAACCCATTGTTTGATACTTTCCTCGCTTTCATTCTTATCGAAGTAAATGATATTTTCCCTTGAGGTCATGGCAGAAGGCACTGTGCGGGATTCGAGCTCGAACACGTTTTCAATCAGTTCATGCTCTTGTTTACGCAACACACCAGCAACAGCTCCTGCTTCCACAACCGCAAAAATATCATCGGATGTGATATCTTCATTACGCGCTGTCGGAATTTTAAAGAGCTTAAAAATAAGATCAGACAGGCCATTAAATAGCCAAACTAGTGGACGACAAACTGTCAGACAGAAACGCATTGGGTTAACGATTTTCACGGCGACTGCTTCAGGCTTAATCATGCCGATACGTTTTGGTGTCAAGTCAGCGAGCAAAATGAATATACTGGTCACAATGATAAATGAGCAGATAAAGCCCAACTGGTCTGCCCATTCGGGGCGCATAAATTTCATGAAAAACGTTTTCAATGAAGGAGAGAATGCGGATTCACCGACAATACCTGCCAAAATTGCCACTGCATTTAGGCCGATTTGCACCACGGTAAAAAACATTCCCGGCGTTTCTTGTAATTTGAGGACATGGGCTGCGTTGACATTACCTTCATCTGCCATCAGTTTTAGTTTGATTCGCCTAGAGGCAGCAAGAGAGATTTCAGATAACGAAAAAAAGGCGCTTATCGCGCACAATAGAAATACTATTAAGAGACTATTTAGCATAAGGAATCCATGTTCTACCTCCGGTGGTAGGGTAGGTTGTCATTAGAAAAGCACCGGAGGAAACAATAAAAATCATATAAAATAAAAAGTGACAACAAACACTTAGAAAGCTATTGATTAGCTTGGTAATTATAACATTAATTAAATGTGGCGGCTAGTTTTTGTTCATTTTGGGTAGGCAAACACCAATACCGCCTAGCCCGCAATACCCCTCAGGGTTCTTAAATAGATACTGTTGGTGGTAGTCTTCAGCAAAATAGAATGGTCCCGCTTCTGTGATCTCCGTTGTAATAGGGCGGTTATCGCCTTGTTGTTGCATTGCTTTTTGGAAACGTTCACGGCTGGCTAATGCCAATTCATGTTGCTGAGGTGACACGGTATAAATCGCGGAGCGATACTGAGAGCCAATATCCCCGCCCTGGCGCATCCCTTGAGCTGGATCGTGGTTTTCCCAGAAAAGTTTTAATAAGTTTTCGTAGCTGTTTTTTGTTGGATCGTAAACAATTCTAACAACCTCAGCATGTCCGGTCAGGCCGTTACAAACTTCTTCGTAAGTTGGATTTGGTGTTGTACCGCCGCTATAACCTGCGGAGGTGGTGTAAATATCAGGTTGTTGCCAGAATAGGCGTTCTACGCCCCAGAAGCATCCCATACCAAAATAGGCAACTTCCATATTTTCTGGAACAGGTTCTATCGTATGATCGGTAACAGCATGGTTAGGTGAAACCTTAAGTGGCTCAGTTCTGCCTGGTAATGCACTATGAGGATCAATAGATAGGCTTTTATTAGCTGAAGTTGGCACAATTCACTCCCGTAATTATTAAGTTTTCAGATATTGATAGATTGTATATATTGTAAACTTTACTCAAGATAAATTGATTATAGTTAAATTATTCCGATCAGGTTAGGAGTTCGCGTGTCGAGGTACCCCGTTTTATGCTTTCTTTGTGTGTCTATCGTAACTCCTATTGCTCATAGTGCTAATCTTCGTCTGAAAATAGAAGGATTAACAGGTAAGTTGGAAAAAAATGCTCGAATTCATCTCTCCACTATCAGCACTGATGAAGTTGCGCCAGATGGCCGTTTTCGATCTCGTGTAGATAAAGCGATTCGTGAAGGCTTGCGCCCGCTTGGTTATTATGAACCTATTATCGAATTTACCTATCAGGAAAATAAACCGCCAGCTCGCTCGGTATTAACGGCAAAAGTTACTGCGGGCGAACCTGTGAGAATTGCCGATGTTAACGTTGTTTTGGAAGGTGGGGCTAAGACAGATGGAGATTATGCCAAACTTGTTAAAAGTAAAAGCCCAAAGAAAGGAACGATTCTAAATCATGATGAATATGAAAACCTTAAAGGTTCTCTGACCGGGCTCGCTATTAGGAAAGGTTATTTTGACGCGGTTATGAAAAAGAGCCAATTGGGTGTTGCCAAAGAACGACATGAGGCATTCTGGGACTTTGTTTTTAATAGCGGTGAGCGTTATCACTTTGGTCAGGTGCGTTATCGTGGTTCACAGATCCGCGAAGATTATTTGAGTCATCTAGTTCCATTCAAAGAAGGGGATTTTTATACCTCTGAACAATTGGCCGAATTGAATCGGCGGTTAGCAGAAACTGGCTGGTTTAATTCAGCAGTAGTCTCACCGGATTTTAATACCGCGAGAAAAAATGGTGACGGAATGCTTCCTCTTGAAGCGGTATTAACTCCACGTTCCAAAAACTATGTTGAACTGGGTGGGGGTTATGGATCTGATGTAGGGCCACGGGTAAAGGCGAAATGGACAAAACCGTGGCTTAATTCCCGTGGACACAGCCTTAGCACCAGCATCAACCTTTCTGCACCTGAACAGGTGATTGATGCTACCTATAAAATGCCGCTGAAGGTGAATCCGTTAGAGCAATATTACGCATTGCAGACGGGGTATAAGCGTAAAGATATCAACGATACCGTATCAGATACCGCGACAGTAAATCTTTCCCGTAATTGGGATCTTTCAACGGGTTGGCAGTATGGGATAAATATGCGTTGGAGTCTCAGCCACTTTACTCAGGCTAATGTCACCAATACGGCAATGTTATTTTACCCAGGGGTGAACGTCAGCCGTATCCGCCAGCGTGGAGGAACGATGCCTTATTGGGGCGATAGCCAGCGCTATTCTATTGATATCTCTGATACCCTTTGGGGTTCTGATGTTGATTTCTTGGTGTTACAGGCGCAAAACGTTTGGATCAGAACTTATTGGGATAATCACCGTTTTGTTGCTCGGGGTAATTTGGGTTGGATAGAAACTAATGCATTCGAGAAGGTTCCACCCGACTTACGCTTTTTTGCTGGTGGTGATCACAGTGTTCGTGGTTACAGATATCAGAAAATTTCCCCTAAAGACGATAAAGGAAAATTGACCGGTGCGTCCGCACTAGTTGTGGGTTCACTTGAGTACCAATATAACGTAACGGGTAATTGGTGGAGTGCTGTTTTTGTTGATACCGGTGAAGCCATTAATGACATTAGAAAGAGCAATTTTAAAACCGGCGTGGGTGTTGGTGTGCGTTGGGCTTCTCCGGTCGGACCCATTAAATTTGACCTTGCCAGACCAATAGGGGATTCAGAATCCCGTAATATCCAGTTTTACATCGGGTTAGGATCTGAATTATGAGATGGATTAAAAAAGTCAGTATTACTTTTCTGCTGATGGTGACTTTGTTGGTTATTGTTGTTGCCGGGTTGGTAGGAACGCAATCTGGCCTGCATTTTATGATTAACAGTGCTGCTCGTTGGGTACCGGGACTAGATATAGCCAGCGTCAGTGGCGGTTGGCGTGATTTGACCCTGAAAGGCGTTAAGTATCAAATGCCCGGTGTTGATGTCAATGTGAATCAACTCCACCTTTCGCTTCGTCTTTCCTGCTTTAAAAACAGTCAGTTATGTGTTAATGCATTAACGACAGAAGGCGTAATAGTTGCAATTAATACCAAACGATTGCCACTTGCGGGAGAATCGTCGCCAAAGTCAGCACCTTTAACTGAACTGAGGACACCATATCCGATTTCACTTGATTTGTTGTCCGTTAAAAATGCCACTGTCACTGTAAATGGCGTGGTATTTGCCCTTGATGAATTTAGAACCGCAGCTCAGTGGCAGCAAAAGGCATTAACGCTTAAGCCAACGAAAATTAATGGGTTGCTGGTGGGACTGCCAAAAACTCCCCCTGAACGGCTGAAAATAGCGGAAGCAGAGGAGAAAGCGAAACGAGGGACCGAACTGGAAAAATCGTTGGGAGAAATTCTGAAAAAATTATTCTCTCAACCGCTATTGGCAACATTACCAGAAGTGCCTATTCCACTGGATATGACTGTTGCAGGGATAAGTGGTAAGCAATTAAGGCTGACTGGTGATACCAATATCACAATCAATGAGTTTTTACTGCAACTTAGCAATCAGGGGCAGCAGATTCAGCTCAATAAATTGAATGTTAAAATGCCGCAAGGTTCTCTTGCCATTAATGGTTCCGCGACTCTGGCACAGCAATGGCCGATAAAACTGGTAATAAAAGGTGAGCTAAGTCGACAAGAGATCCAAGGACAAAAGGTTAATGTAAAGCTTAATGGCGCTTTACTGGAGCAACTCAACTTAGGGCTGAATTTGTCTGGTCCTGTCAGTGCTAAACTTGATGCTCAAGCGGAACTGGCTAAGGTAGGTTTACCCGTGCGGGTGACGCTTGAAAGCCAGCAACTGAGTTGGCCTTTAACGGGGAAGCCAGAATATCAGCTTGATAGCGTAAAAATGCGCCTCAATGGTAAGGCCAGTGGTTATGATTTGTCATTGCGTTCCGGTATTAACGGTAGTGAAATCCCGCCAGCATTACTTGTATTAGATGCCAAAGGTAATGAAGAACAGCTTAAGTTGACCCGTTTACGCCTGTCTGCTTTGCAAGGAAAGAGCGAATTGGTCGGTGTAGCAGATTGGAGTAAGGCAGTAAGTTGGAATGCGGTGCTGACACTCTCCGGGATCAATACCGCTAAACAGTGGCCGGAATGGCCAGCCAAAATCGATGGGAAAATAGTTACCCGGGGTAGTTTACACGGTGGTAGTTGGCAGCTTCATATCCCGGAAATTATGCTGGACGGTAACGTAAAACAGAACTTAATAAAAGCCAAAGGTAAGATTTCTGGTAACGCGGCCGGTCAGTGGAATATTCCTCAATTCGAGCTGGCTTTAGGGCGCAATAAAATGAATCTCCAGGGACAATTGTTCAAACAGTGGAAACTGGATGGCGATATCCGTGCACCGAAGTTGGATGGTATATTTCCGGGGCTTGGCGGTGTCGTGAATGGAACGTTGAAATTACGTGGTAATATACAAGCACCTCAGCTTTTGGTTGATCTCAATGCTAACAGGTTGAAATGGCAGGATTTTCTCATTGATCGAGTGAATGTGAAAGGGGATGTACGTTCTGCTGAACAGATCCAAGGGAATCTTGCTGTTAAAGTCAGTGAGTTGAAACAAGCGGATTTGATTGTCCGTAATTTTACGTTGGATGCTAAGGGCAATGAGAAACAGCACAACTTGCAATTGAAGATTGACGGCAAACCGATTGCTGGTCAACTTGCATTGAATGGTAGTTTTGATCGTAAGCAGCAGCGATGGAAAGGTAGCATTAACAATACCCGTTTTGACACCCCGGTTGGAGAATGGCGTTTAACTAAAGCGATAACTCTTGATTATCTTAATCAGCAGCAGAAAGTCACTGTGGGCCCTCACTGTTGGCTGAATCCACATGCGCAGCTCTGCGTACCTGAATCTATTGAAGCTGGCGTCAGCGGTAGTGCATCCATTGTTCTTGAACGTTTGGATCTTGCTATGATTCAGCCATTACTGGGGTCTGAAATACATTTGAAAGGTGTATTCAGTGGCAATGCCGACGTTAAATGGAACGCGGAAAGCGGATTGCCTCAGGCCAACGTTAATTTGCGTGGTGATGGGGTGCATGTTAGGCAGATGGTTGATGGCACTGCATTACCGGTAGATTTCCAGACCCTGACACTCAATGTAGGCTTGAAGAATGGCACAGCAGAGTTGAATTGGTTATTTAAGATTATGGGAAATGGCCGATTCAACGGTGGCGTACAGGTTGCTGATCTTGCTGGGAGCCGTAAGCTGTCGGGAAATGTAGATATTCAGGATATTTCACTGGCGTTAATCAAGCCGATTCTTGGGAAAGGTGATAAAGCTGAAGGTCATTTGAATGCTCACCTGCTTCTGGGAGGCAATGTCAGAAATCCATTATTGTTTGGCCGGTTAGACCTGAGTGCACTGCAAGCTTCGGGCCATTGGATCCCATTTGATATTACTCAAGGGCAAGTTGGTGTGAATTTTGATGGAATACGTTCCGTTCTTGATGGTGTTATTAAAACGCCGAAGGGGCAGCTTAACCTAAATGGTGATGCAGACTGGCGTAATGTGGATGCATGGCATGCACGAGTAAGGGCTAACGGCGACAAGTTAAGAGTGGTTTTTCCACCAATGGTGAAAATTGATGTTAGCCCTGCTCTGGTGTTTGAGGCTTCTCCTCAGTTGCTGAAATTGGATGGTAGCGTTGGTATTCCTTGGGCGCGTATTACCGTGAAGGAGCTACCAGAATCGACAGTTGAGGCTTCATCGGATGAAGTTATATTGAATGAGAATCTTCAGCCATTACAACAGAAAAAAGCGTCTATCCCGATTCAAAGTAACTTGACGATTCATATAGGAGATGATGTTCGTCTTAGTGCTTTCGGCCTTAAAGCACAACTTAAAGGCGATCTGATGGTTGTTCAAGATAAACAAGGCCTGGGTTTGAATGGTCAAGTTGATATTCTTGATGGTCGTTTCCATACTTATGGACAGGATCTGATCGTTCGTAAAGGGCTGATTATGTTCTCAGGCCCACCTGATCAGCCATTACTTAACATTGAGGCTATCCGTAATCCAGATTCTACCGATGGGCGGGTTATTGCAGGGGTAAGGGTGAGCGGTTTGGCGGATCAGCCAAAAGTAGAAATTTTTTCAGAGCCTGTTAGATCACAATTGGAAGCACTTTCTTATCTGTTGCGTGGTGAAGGGTTAGAGAATAGTAACTCGGACAACTCACAGATGACGGCAATATTAATAGGTTTGGGGGTTGCACAGAGTGGTCAGTTGGTGGGTAAGATCGGTGAAATATTTGGTGTTTCCGACTTAGCACTGGATACTCAGGGGGTTGGTGACAAATCACAGGTAGTTGTTAGCGGAAAGATTACAAAAGATCTGCAAGTTAAGTATGGTGTTGGTATATTTGATTCACTAGCAACATTAACCTTACGCTATAGGTTAATGCCTAGGTTGTATCTGGAAGCGGTGTCTGGTATTGATCAGACATTGGATTTGCTCTATCAGTTTGAGTTTTAAAAATGCGAATTATTGTTTATGGCAGCTTACGGCGCAAACAGGGCAATCATCATTGGATGACCGATGCTCAATGGTTAGGTGATCATCGGCTGGAAGGCTATGAGCTATATGACCTTGGGCATTATCCTGCCGTTATCCGTGGTGACGGAAGTATTGAATGTGAGGTATATCGAATCAATTCTACTATACTGACAGAATTAGATGATTTGAAAGATAATTCGCGGGAGTATGTAAGGGAATTGATTCAAACACCGTATGGCAATGCATGGATATATCTTTATCAGTTTCCAATAACCGGTTTACGGCGGATAAAAAGTGGTGACTGGTTGAAGCGCCATGTGGAAGAGTAAATAAAAATCCTTTTTTGTCATAAAAAGGGAGTATGGTTTTAAAAAACCTCTGCCGGTGATGTTCCCCAGAGGTTTTTTAATTATTTAAACAGAGAAAAGCTATTTCTTAGCGGCACGTTCGAAAGAGGAGATAATTTCTGCTTTAGCAGCTTCGATATTATCCCAACCATCAACTTTAACCCATTTACCTTTTTCCAGATCTTTATAGCGCTCAAAGAAGTGAGTGATCTGAGCGCGCAGTAGTTCTGGTAAATCAGTCACATCTTTAATGTGATCATACTCTTTGGTTAGTTTGCTATGTGGAACTGCAACCAGTTTCGCGTCTTCACCTGATTCATCAGTCATTTTCAGAACGCCAACCGGACGGCAACGGATCACAGAACCTGGTTGTAGTGGGTATGGTGTGGGAACCAGAACATCAACCGGGTCACCATCCAGAGATAAAGTGTTGTTGATGTAACCATAGTTGCATGGATAGAACATCGTAGTAGACATAAAACGGTCTACAAATAGCGCACCAGATTCTTTATCAATTTCATATTTAATCGGATCTGCATTTGCAGGGATCTCAATAATGACATAGATATCTTCAGGCAGTTCCTTTCCTGCCGGTACTAAGTTCAGGCTCATGAAAGTTTCCTTTATTTTAAACCAGAATAGAGTGGGGAGTATTATAACCAAAACATTTTTTAAAGTACTCTCCATTTTTCTGACAAGTAGCTTGTTAGAAACGGGTTTGCAACTGATGAGAGAAGAGCTGAATATCTCTCAGAAAAAACTAGCGGACAGGATAGCTGGGGTATTTTAACCTCATTAGTTAAAATTAAAAAAGCGACGAAAAATCCCGCCGCTTATCCGTCATTAACCGATGAAATTACTCATCTGGGAACTCAGCCATAAAACTCTCGGCTTTCTCTACCATCGATTTACTGCCCACAAAGAAAGGGACGCGTTGATGCAGTTTGGATGGGATGATATCCAGAATGCGATTAGCTCCATCACTGGCTTTACCACCGGCTTGTTCAGCCAGGAATGCCATTGGGTTACACTCATACAGCAGGCGCAATTTTCCTGATGGATGGCTGGCGGTGCTTGGGTAAATGTAGATGCCGCCTTTCAGTAAATTGCGGTGGAAATCAGCAACCAGCGAACCAATATAACGGGTGGTATAAGGGCGCTGAGTTGCTTCATCTTGTTCCTGGCAATATTTGATGTATTTCTTTACCCCCATAGGGAATTTGATGTAATTCCCTTCGTTGATGGAATACATATTGCCATTGGGTGGGAACTGAACTTTCTCATGGGAAAGACAAAATACTCCCAAGGAAGGATCGTAAGTAAAGGCGTGTACCCCACAGCCAGTGGTGTAGACCAGCATAGTTGAAGAACCGTAAACAACATACCCGGCGGCGACTTGACGATGACCTGGTTGCAGGAAGTCTTTTTCAGTCACTGGCTGGCCGATGGGGGTAATACGGCGGTAGATAGAGAAGATAGTACCGACGGAAACGTTTACATCAATATTTGAAGAACCATCTAATGGGTCCATCAAAACAACATATTTTGCGTTTTCAGCGCGGTCTCCTTCGAAAATAACAATATCATCTTCTTCCTCTGAAGCGATCCCCGCAACTTCACCGCGTGCTTTCAGTGCTGCTTTGAGTTTTTCATTAGCATACAGGTCCAGTTTCATCTGCACCTCGCCTTGGATATTGGACACACCGCTGGTTCCTAAAATATCCACTAAACCGGCTTTGTTGATATCACGGTGAATGATTTTTGCTCCGAGCTTAATAGCAGAAAGCAAGGCAGTGAGTTCACCTGTAGCGTGAGAAAAATCGTGCTGCTTTTCGACGATGAATTCGCCTAATGTTTTCATGACGAAAGTCCTGAATGTGATTTGATAGTGGTTTTAGAGTGTCCATTGCACTCTTACGCGGGCAGTTTAGCCAAAGAAAGGGATGATTCATAGGCTATTCCATTTCTTATCTTGCTTTTGATGGTTAGAATAGTGGCTAACTTCATGCTATGGAATAGGAAATCAATGCGTATTCATATTCTTGGTATCTGCGGCACTTTTATGGGGGGACTGGCAATTTTGGCTCGTTCTCTTGGTCATGAAGTGACTGGTTCTGATGCCAATGTTTATCCACCAATGAGTACCTTACTGGAAAAACATGGGATTAATCTGATTCAGGGATATGACCCGGCACAGTTGGATTCTGTGCCAGATATGGTCATCATCGGTAACATTATGAGCCGTGGGAATCCTTGTGTAGAAGCGGTGCTGGAGCGTGGGCTCCCTTATACTTCTGGCCCACAATGGCTGCATGATTATGTTTTGCCAGAACGCTGGGTGCTGGCGGTTGCAGGGACGCATGGTAAGACAACAACTGCGGGTATGTTAGCCTGGATTTTGGAAGCTTGTGGCTATAAACCCGGTTTTTTAATCGGTGGTGTTCCGGGGAATTTTGAAACATCAGCTCAGATCGGGGAAAGCTCGTTTTTCGTAATAGAAGCTGATGAATATGACAGCGCTTTTTTTGATAAACGATCTAAGTTTGTGCATTACAGCCCACGTACGCTGATCATGAACAATCTGGAATTCGATCATGGCGATATTTTTGGCGATCTGGCTGCTATTCAGAGGCAGTTCCACCATCTTGTCAGGATCGTTCCGGGTAGTGGTAAGATCCTTGTCCCGGATAATGATATTAACCTGAAACAGGTTTTGTCTATGGGCTGTTGGAGTGAGTTGGAACTAGTGGGTGAAACCGGTAACTGGCAGGCAAAAAAGATCAGTACAGACAGCTGTCATTATCAGGTGTCTTATGGTGGTAAAGTTGTCGGAGAAGTGAACGGGTTGCTGGTGGGTGAACATAATATGCGCAATGGGTTGATTGCAATTGCTGCTGCACATCATGTTGGTGTCCAGCCCGCAGATGCCTGTTGTGCTTTAAGTGAATTTATTAATGCCTGTCGTCGCCTTGAACTACGTGGTGAGGAAAACGGCGTTACTGTTTATGATGATTTTGCTCATCACCCGACAGCAATTTTGGCAACACTCGAAGCCCTGCGTAGTAAGGTTGGAGGAACAGCCCGTATTATTACCGTACTGGAACCGCGTTCAAATACGATGAAAATGGGTGTGAGTAAGAATGAGATCGCACCAGCATTGGGGCGTGCTGATGAAGTATTCTTATTCCAGCCAGCTAATATTAAATGGCACGTATCAGAAATTGCAGATCACTGTGTTCAGCCAGCGTATTGGAGTGCTGATATAGATTCACTGGTGCATATGATTGTTGATAAGGCGCAGCAGGGGGATCATATTCTGGTTATGAGTAATGGAGGGTTTGGTGATATTCATGAAAAATTACTCTCTAAGCTGAATAAAAAAGCTTATCAATCCTGAGAATAGCAGCGGGAAAATGAATCGCGCCATGTTGGCGCGTTCATTTAAAGCTCTTGTTCGAACAACCCAAGGATGGCTCCACGCAGCTGTTCTGTTGTAGAATCTCTGGTGAGTGTAACGAAGATGGTGTCATCACCTGCGATACTGCCGAGTATACCTTCTGATTTACCAAGAGAATCTAGCAGACGAGCAATAAGTTGAGCTGCACCAGGGCTTGTGCGAATCACAACTATAGGATGGTTGTAATCAACGTCTAATACTAGATTTTTTAGTGGGCTAGTGGCAGTAGGAACACCAAGCTCAGCAGGCAGGCAGTAAACCATCTCCATTTTAGCATTACGGGTGCGAACAGCACCAAATTTAGTCAGCATTCTAGAAACTTTGGATTGGTTAATGTTCTCAAAACCTTCTTCCAGTAAAGCAGTGACAATTTCACCTTGAGAGCTAAATTTTTCTTCTTTCAATAACGCCTTGAAAGCTTTTACTAAGTCTTCCTGTTTAGAGGGAGTGCGCATATTTCACCATATTCAATCAGCTATGAAACTTGTATTATGCATATAAATGAATTTTTATGCAATAATAATGATTTTATAACCAATTTGAACCGTGTAAAGTTGGTCTTATGTTATATAGAAATTCATAAAATATGAATATGGAAATTTGCTTTTTTAGCCGGTTATCAAGTAAATATATTGTTAATCAAATGATGTTGTTTGGCGTTGTTGTTGGGTGTAAGGTATTTAGCCAATTGTTTCGTAAAATCATAAGGAAATTCTCAAAATAGTGTCCGTTATCTCATTAACAGATAAGCATTTTGCCTAGAATACGGCGACTTTTGCGTCCCACTATCTATAGCGTAAGTCCACAATTTGGTTGTTAACCGATTGTTTTCAAAAACGTAGTAATCTATGGTTCTTAACTAGATGAATTCACAGCATTTTAAAGTATAAACGATTTAAGGAGTATCAGGATGAAAGTTGCAGTTCTCGGTGCAGCCGGTGGTATTGGTCAGGCTCTTGCTCTTCTACTAAAAACCCAGCTTCCTTCAGGTTCAGAACTTTCTTTATATGATATCGCTCCAGTAACACCTGGGGTGGCTGTTGATCTGAGCCACATTCCAACGGAAGTGAAAATTAAAGGCTTTGCTGGTGAAGATGCAACTCCAGCGTTGGAAGGAGCAAATGTTGTATTGATTTCTGCCGGGGTTGCCCGTAAACCAGGTATGGATCGTTCAGATCTGTTTAATGTTAATGCGGGGATCGTTCGTAACCTGGTAGAACAAGTGGCTAAAACTTGCCCTAAATCACTGATTGGGATTATTACTAACCCAGTCAACACAACTGTGGCTATTGCAGCCGAAGTGCTGAAAAAAGCAGGTGTATATGACAAAAACCGCCTGTTTGGTGTTACAACGCTGGATGTTATTCGCTCTAATACTTTTGTTGCTGAATTGAAAGGTAAAAAACCACAGGAAATCGAAGTACCCGTCATCGGTGGTCATTCTGGTGTGACAATCTTACCTCTGTTGTCTCAGATCCCTGGTGTGAGCTTTACTGATGAAGAGCTGGCTGCCTTAACTAAGCGTATTCAGAATGCCGGTACTGAAGTCGTTGAGGCTAAGGCGGGTGGAGGATCTGCAACTCTGTCTATGGGGCAAGCTGCGACTCGTCTGGGCCTCTCTTTGGTCCGTGGCTTACAAGGCGAAAGTGATGTTGTAGAATGTGCTTATATTGAAGGTGATGGTAAATATACTCGCTTCTTTGCCCAGCCAGTTCGTTTGGGTAAAAATGGCGTAGAAGAGCGTTTGAACGTTGGTGAGCTGAGTGATTTTGAACAGAAAGCACTGGAAGGCATGCTAGATGTATTGAGAAAAGATATAGAATTAGGCGAAAAATTTATTAATAACTAATTAATATATTTTATAAATAAAAAATATATATCTATGAAACAATAAAACCGCTGGTATAGCGAATTACCGGCGGTTTTTGTTCAGCTAATATAATTCGTTAGCTAATTATTTGTTTGTTCGCGTACTTTCCTTTCTAATAATTCTCCAGTATTTGGATCAAAATAACGACTTGGCCAAATTTCTGAAGGGTGTATTTCCAGATAATTCGCAATTATCCATTCTCCCTTTGGCCACGGACGAGATAGTGCATTCGCCAGGGTCGATGAGCTGAGCCCTGCTCTGCGTGATACCTCAGCTAAGGTTGTTCCCCGCTTGCGTAAAGCTGCAATTATATCGGCAGGATGCCAATCAGATTTCCTTGAAATCATTTTTAATCCTTTTTTTATTAAATTTGATGCTATGTTAGTGGTATAAATAACAGGTGTGCATGAGAGCAATAACGAACTTAAACCTGTTATTGAGAAATAAAATAGCATTATTTTTCCAAAAGTATTTCCAAATTTTTTCTTAAAAACTTCTTTTTTGAACTTGGTTACAAAAATAGAGAAACGTGATGAAAAAAGAGTGGTATTCGGCCAAGGAGTTAATCGGCGTGGGTGAGTTACCTGGATCACCACAAGGAGTTAATGCCAGAGCAAAACGAGAGGAGTGGGTATGTCAGAAAAGACAAGGTGTACAAGGTAAAGCAGTCGAGTATCACTACTCCTGTTTCCCGGAAACGACCATTGCAGCATTGGAGCTTCATGAATCATCTTCTGAGTATCAGGTGCATAAGCAAGATCCTTTGTCGATTTGGGTTGGCGCTTTTCATCAGTTATCAGAATCTGAGAAACAGGCTGTGATAGCCATGATTTTACGGGATGGTATCAGAAGTTTTTTAGAAAAACTTTCTGTTGTTTAGCCCATTTTTGGAAATTAGAAATGCCAACTAACTTGGATTCTTCTTCATTATCCCGGTGCAAAGTGAGAAGAAAAGTATGAAAAAAGAATGGTACTCAGCTAAAGAGCTGGTTGGTATTGCCGGACTTCCTTCTTCGCCACAGGGGATAAATCTGATGGCAAGGCGGGAAGGATGGGAATATAGACGTAAACGAGGTGTTCAGGGCAAGGCTCTTGAATATCATATAAATAGTTTGCCTGAAGATGTACTTAATGTGCTATCCGTAGGGGAAAGTACTATTGATTATACAAACAAACGACAAGACCCATTCTTAATTTGGATTGAGGCTTACTATCAATTAACTAAAGTTGAGCGGGAAAAAATTGTGAAATTTATTCTTCGAGAGGGGCTCGCAAAACTTATTGGTTATATTGATGTAGGTGTTGAAGACGTAGAGAAAAACCTAGAGTCAGATTAACCCCAGGTTTCGTTCTATCGATTAAGAAAGGCGTTGTACGGCAATATGGGCTAACCCCACGAGTGCTTGCTTGTATGGGGAGTTTTCCAGCGCCTGCAAAGCAGCTATTGCTTTATCTGCTTCTTCCTCTGCTCGTTTACGGGTATATTCCAATGAACCGCACTGTTTCATGGTTGTCAGTACGGTTTCGAGTAAATGGCGGCCATTACCTTTTTCAATTGCTTCACGGATAAGTGCGGATTGTTCTGGAGTGCCATGATTCATAGCGTGTAGCAAGG
This sequence comes from Photorhabdus sp. RM96S, assembly GCF_042879335.1. Classification (NCBI taxonomy): domain Bacteria; kingdom Pseudomonadati; phylum Pseudomonadota; class Gammaproteobacteria; order Enterobacterales; family Morganellaceae; genus Photorhabdus; species Photorhabdus sp. RM96S. The sequence goes on from NZ_JBHFKT010000008.1 coordinate 58,640, forward strand.
GCAATGTCGGTTTACCTTCGTTAAGATCATCACCGGTGTTTTTGCCTAATGTATCGCTATCAGCATTATAATCCAGTAAATCATCAATTAACTGGAATGCAGTGCCTAAATAACGTCCGTAATTTTGTAAAGCCATTTCTTGCTCTGGGGTGGCATTAGAAAGAATTGCGGAAGAGTGCGCGGCGACTTCAAACAATCGGGCTGTTTTACTGTAAATCACCCGCATATAATCATCTTCAGAAATATTTGGATCATTGCAGTTCATCAGCTGTAAAACTTCGCCTTCAGCGATAACATTGGTTGCCTCTGACATCAATTTAAGAACTCGCATGGAGTTAAGCGCTGTCATCATCTGGAAAGAGCGCGTGTATATAAAATCACCAACCAGCACGCTTGCTGCATTACCAAACATGGCATTGGCAGTCGCTTTGCCACGTCGCATGTCTGATTCATCCACTACATCATCATGTAACAGAGTCGCTGTGTGGATAAATTCAATTAATGCAGCAACAGTAATATGCTTATCACCCTGATAACCCAATGCTCTGCTAGCCAGGATGGCAATGATTGGGCGAATACGTTTTCCACCACCACTGATTATGTAGTAGCCCAACTGATTGATAAGAGTAACGTCAGAATTCAACTGACTAAGAATGGTTTCATTTACCGCTGCCATATCATCAGCGGTTAGCTTGATAATGGATTCTAAATTCATATTTTTTCGGCTGTGGGTTTTAATGCAGAGTTGTGTTCATATTAACATTAAAATAGTTATTGCTGTGTCTTGATTGTACTCGAAAAACAGTCTAAATAAATGACAATTCAGCAACTGTGTTTTTTTATCATCTGCTCTAATTCTGCTCTTGTCTTCTTAGGCTTTTTTGCGTAGAATTCGCGCCCTATTATGAATATTTATAGTGCGCTCTGGAATGATTATTTAAGGGGGCGTGCGGAAAGCGGAGTTTATATGTACGCGGTTTTCCAAAGTGGTGGTAAACAACACCGAGTCAGCGAAGGTCAAACAATTCGCCTGGAAAAGCTGGACATCGCAACGGGTGAAACTGTTGAGTTTGACCAGGTTCTGATGGTCGCTAATGGTGATGACATCAAAATCGGCGCTCCTGTCGTTGAAGGCGTTAAAATCAAAGCTGAAGTGGTTGCCCATGGTCGTGGCGAGAAAATTAAAATCGTTAAGTTTCGTCGTCGTAAACACAGCCGTAAGCAGCAAGGCCACCGTCAGTGGTTCACCGATGTTAAAATCACTGGCATCGCTTAAGATTTAGGAGAGCAGATTAATGGCACACAAAAAGGCTGGCGGCTCAACTCGTAATGGCCGCGATTCTGAAAGCAAACGTCTAGGTGTAAAACGTTTTGGTGGCGAGTCTGTATTAGCAGGCAGCATCATTGTTCGTCAACGTGGTACTAAATTCCACGCTGGCGATAACGTTGGTTGTGGTCGTGATCACACCCTGTTCGCATTAGCTGACGGGAAAGTTAAATTCGAAGTTAAGGGCCCGAAAAACCGCAAATTTATCAGCATCGAAGCTGAATAAGTTTTTCGAGTTATAAACCGAATCAGAAGCCCTGCATGTGTTGCGGGGCTTTTTATATTTAAAGTACGCCATCTCTGGGTAACACGGCCGTCCAGCACTGTAATGGCTATCATACGGAGAAAAAATATGAAATTTGTAGATGAAGCCAGAATACTGGTTGTTGCAGGGGATGGTGGCAATGGTTGTGTCAGCTTCCGTCGTGAAAAATATATTCCGAAAGGTGGGCCAGACGGTGGGGATGGTGGGGATGGTGGGGATGTTTATCTGTTAGCAGATGAAAATCTCAATACATTGATTGACTATCGTTTTGAAAAATCCTTTCGAGCAGAACGTGGACAAAATGGTCAAAGCCGTGATTGTACAGGCAAGCGTGGTCAGGATACTACGATTAAAGTCCCTGTGGGGACTCGTATCCGTGATACAGCAACCGGTGAGGTTTTAGGCGATATGATTCGTCATGAACAGCGTCTAATGGTAGCAAAGGGTGGATTCCATGGGCTTGGTAATACCCGCTTTAAATCTTCTGTTAACCGGGCCCCTCGTCAAAGAACGATGGGGACTTCAGGTGAAACTCGTGAATTGATGCTGGAACTGATGTTGTTGGCAGATGTTGGTATGCTAGGGATGCCAAATGCGGGCAAATCCACCTTTATCCGTGCTGTTTCTGCTGCTAAACCAAAAGTTGCAGATTATCCATTTACCACTCTGGTCCCAAGCTTGGGTGTAGTAAGGATGGATAACGAACAAAGTTTCGTTGTTGCTGATATTCCAGGGCTCATTGAAGGTGCTTCCGATGGTGCTGGCTTGGGTATTCGCTTCTTGAAACATCTGGAACGTTGCCGGGTATTGCTGCACTTAATCGATATTTGTCCTGTTGATGAATCAGATCCTATTGAAAATGCCCGGATTATTGTCAACGAGCTACAGCAATACAGTGAAAAATTGGCAGAAAAACCACGTTGGTTGGTGTTCAATAAAGTTGATCTGTTGGAGCCAGAAGAAGCTAGACAGCGTGCCCAAGCTATTGCTGATGAATTGGGTTGGGAAGGCGACTTTTATATGATCTCAGCGATAAATCGTCTGGGCGTTAAAGCGCTTTGCTGGGATATTATGGACTTTATGAAAACTCAGCCTCGTAATATGAGCAGAACAGAAGGTGAAGCTCAGCCTGAGAAAGTTGAATTCATGTGGGATGACTACCATAAGAAGCAATTGGAACAGGTTTCGGAAATAGACGATGACTGGGATGACGATTGGGACGAAGATGACGATAAAGGCGTTGAAGTTATTTACAAACGCTGATTTTTTTACTTTCTCATCATAGCTAAGGGCGCCATCTTTGTGGCGCCAATTTTATCAGTTGTGTTGGTATAAATCTTTATACAGTCTGCTTTCGAATCGAATCAAAGGGGCCCGACGGTTGCGATGCTCTTTTGGCGGTACGGCGTAAGCAGAAATAAATTGCACGAAAGCAATTTGTTGACCGCTAGCAGTGGTTATAAAGCCAGCTAGGTTATAAACTCCTTGCAGAGCACCGGTTTTAGCCGAAACTTTTCCGTTTACTCCTGCTTCATCCAGCCCTCCTCGGTATCTTAATGTGCCATCATGACCCGCTAATGGCAGCATGGAAATAAAATCTAATTCTTGATCATGTTGAGCAATAAACTGTAATACTTCCATCATGGTTGCTGGAGTAATCAGATTATGGCGGGATAATCCTGAGCCATCCACCATCACGGTATTTCCTAGATCGATACCTGCTTTTTGTTTTAATACTTGCCTTACCGCATCAGAGCCTGAACGCCAGGTTCCTGGTATATCAAAGTATTGTCGGCCTATTGTCCGAAATACGGTATCAGCAATCATATTGTCAGATTTTTTTAGCATGACTTTCAGCAGATCATGTAATGGTGCTGATTGATTTTGAGCCAGAACTTTTCCCGGTTCAGTTGGTAAGCTTTGGCGTTTAAGATTACCTGTGATTTCAATTCCTGCAATTTGCAATTCATTTTTGAGGATTGCACCCGCATAGCTGGTACCATTTTGAATCGCGAAAGCCAGTGGCAACGGTTCACTGCGTTGAGTAAGGCATCCGGTAAGAGTAAAACGGTTCAGTTCTCCGGGAACGACGTCCAGTTCACAGTACTGGCTTTCAGGAGAGCCTTTTGCCAACGTTTTAACTTCGCTGAACATATTTACGGGATAAAAGGATGCTACGCGGATAAATGCAGTATCACCGGGGCGTTCAGCACTATATAGCGAAACTGAAAAACAATTTCGATCTACAATTGCGGCAGCAGGGGGAGCACTGAAACATTGGGTCATGTCATTCCATACCCAACCGGGAGCTTTATCGTGGCTGGCAAAGGTGGAAACATCTATCAGAAGATCGCCGTCAATTTTTTCCACGCCAGATTGTTTCAGAACTGTGACCATATTGCGAAGTTGTTGACGGGTCAGTGTCGGATCTCCGACAAAACGAGCAATCAAATTCCCTTTCAGGACGCCGTTTGAAATTTTTCCGTGACTTTCCAGTGTGGTGATAAAGCGATAATCTTTACCCAGTTGTAACAATGCTGCAAGAGCTGTGACAACTTTCAGCGTACTTGCTGGTAGAGCCATTTGTTGCCCGTGATAATCAATTAACGGGGTACTGCTACCCGTTTTTTGAGCGATTAACGCCAGATTAGTACCATCAGGCAGATATTGCGTATATTCCTCAACAGGTGTGGCGTTTGCGTTGGGTGTAATCAGATACAGAGCGGTAACGCAAATTAATCTGCCGGCAATTTTAAAGAAGGACATAAATTTCGCATATGGATGTAGACATACCACAATACTAAGGCGCAAAGTGGGGAAAAGTAAACGATGACCCATCACCAAGTCTACGTTAGAATGATATATTAATATGTAAAATATGATTGTGAACTCTGGGTAGTCCCATGGTTTGCACTATTGTTTATTGTCTGTAAGCCCGCCCGACAAGGTGTGCTCATTGTGCTGTTATCTGAAAACATCAGGATGATGCTGGTTTTTTGCTCAGGAAAGATTTAGAGGATTAATAAATGAAACAGATTCCAATGACGGTACGTGGCGCGGATAAGTTGCGCGAAGAGCTAGATTATCTAAAGAACGTACGTCGTCCAAAAATTATTTCAGACATTGCTGAAGCGCGTGAACATGGTGATCTGAAAGAAAACGCTGAGTATCATGCTGCTCGTGAACAACAAGGTTTCTGCGAAGGCCGTATTCAGGAAATCGAAGCTAAACTTTCTAATGCACAAGTGATTGATGTCACAAAGATGCCCAAGGCTGGACGTGTTATTTTTGGGACTACAGTTACGGTTTTGAATGTTAATACTGATGAAGAGCAGACTTACCGGATTGTGGGTGATGATGAGGCGGATATTAAAGAAAATCTAATCTCAGTGAATTCACCAATTGCCCGCGGTTTGATAGGTAAAGAAGTTGATGACGTTGTTATTATCAAAACACCAGGTGGTGAAGTTGAATATGAAATCCTGAAAGTTGAATATATTTAACTTCGGGATTGGCCTGTTGCTATTGGTTTACGTTAGGTAAAGTTACATAAGGATCGTGGAAAAGTAAAAAAGGCCGAATATGGCCTTTTTTATCATAATATGCGCACCGCATTTTATATAAATGTGGTTTGATTATTTAGGTAAAATAATTTTGCGTTCTTCCGATTGGCGGTAAAGAACTAGAGTTTTACCGATAATTTGCACATTATATGCACCGGTCTCGCGGACAATTGCATCGGCGATCAAATTTTTGGTTTCGCGATCTTCGCCTGCGATTTTGACTTTGATAAGCTCATGGTGTGACAGCGTTTGTTCAATTTCGGCCAACACACCCTCGGTCAGGCCGTTATTACCAATCATGACGACAGGTTTTAGCGGGTGAGCGAGACTTTTCAGGTGTTGTACTTGTTTTTTGTTAAGGGCCATTGTTTTTTTGCTTAGTTAGGATTGAAAACGAGACATTCTACCGCCATCTCATCTCTATCACCATAAATAGTGTGTTGTGGTTTTGGTGTATGGAGCAATAGATATCTGGCTCTTTATTCGTAGTATAGTTGGAAAGGACAATGGCCAATAAAAAACGTTCGGCAAGCTCCAGTCGCTGGTTACAAGAACACTTTAGTGATAAATATGTTCTGCAAGCACAGAAAAAAGGGCTTCGTTCTCGCGCTTGGTTTAAACTTGATGAAATTCAACAAAGTGACAAAATTTTTAAGCCTGGCATGACCGTTGTCGATTTAGGTGCAGCTCCTGGTGGATGGTCTCAGTACGCAGTGAGTCAAATTAGTGATAATGGGCGAGTGATTGCCTGTGATCTTTTACCGATGGATCCCATTGTTGGCGTCGATTTCCTTCAGGGTGATTTTCGTGATGAACTTGTATTGAAAACATTGCTTGAGCGAGTTGGTGATAACAAAGTCCAGGTCGTCATGTCGGATATGGCACCCAATATGAGCGGAACACCTGCGGTCGATATTCCTCGATCCATGTATCTGGTTGAATTGGCGTTAGATATGTGTCGTGATGTGCTGGCCCCTGGGGGGAGTTTTATTGTCAAAGTGTTTCAGGGAGAGGGCTTTGATGAATACCTGAGGGAAATGCGCTCCCTATTTACGAACGTGAAAATTCGTAAGCCAGACGCTTCGCGGGCCCGATCGCGTGAAGTATACATTGTAGCGACAGGGCGGAAACTATAGTACCCTGAATGCTATTTGTTAACACAGTTGTAATATGAGGTTAATCCCTTGAGTGACATGGCGAAAAACCTGATTCTCTGGTTAGTTATCGCAGTTGTGCTGATGTCGTTATTCCAGAGTTTTGGTCCCAGCGATTCCAATAGTCGTAGGGTGGATTACTCTACCTTCATCAATGAATTAGCCCAGGATCAGGTGCGCGAAGTTCGTATCACAGGTCGTGAAATTAACGTTAGTAGGAAAGATAACAGCAGATACACCACTTACCTACCAGTACAGGATGAAAAACTGCTAGATACGTTGCTGAATAAAAACGTAAAAGTGGTTGGTGAACCCCCAGAGGAACCAAGTCTGCTAACTTCTATTTTCATTTCCTGGTTCCCGATGTTACTGCTTATTGGGGTCTGGATTTTCTTTATGCGCCAGATGCAGGGTGGTGGCGGTAAAGGGGCAATGTCTTTTGGTAAAAGCAAGGCCCGTATGCTGACAGAAGATCAGATTAAAACCACTTTTGCTGATGTTGCTGGTTGCGACGAAGCGAAAGAAGAAGTTGGTGAACTGGTGGAATATCTGCGAGAACCAGGCCGCTTCCAGAAGTTAGGTGGAAAAATTCCGAAAGGTATTCTGATGGTTGGGCCTCCGGGTACGGGTAAGACTTTACTGGCAAAAGCAATTGCTGGTGAAGCGAAAGTGCCGTTCTTTACTATCTCTGGTTCTGACTTTGTTGAAATGTTTGTTGGTGTTGGTGCATCCCGTGTTCGTGATATGTTCGAGCAGGCGAAGAAAGCAGCACCTTGTATCATCTTTATTGATGAGATTGATGCGGTGGGCCGTCAGCGTGGTGCTGGTTTGGGTGGGGGTCATGATGAACGTGAGCAGACTCTGAACCAGATGCTAGTTGAGATGGATGGTTTTGAAGGCAATGAGGGTATTATCGTTATTGCCGCGACTAACCGTCCCGACGTACTTGATCCTGCGTTGTTGCGTCCTGGTCGTTTTGACCGTCAGGTTGTTGTTGGTTTGCCAGACGTACGTGGTCGCGAGCAGATTCTGAAGGTTCATATGCGCCGGGTTCCTCTGGATACTGATGTTGATGCTTCTGTCATTGCTCGCGGTACTCCGGGATTCTCTGGTGCTGATTTGGCTAACCTAGTGAACGAAGCTGCTTTGTTTGCTGCCCGTGGTAACAGACGCGTAGTTTCTATGGTTGAATTCGAAAAAGCGAAAGACAAAATCATGATGGGCGCAGAACGCCGCTCTATGGTGATGACGGAAGAGCAAAAAGAATCAACTGCTTATCATGAAGCAGGCCATGCTATTATTGGCCGTCTGGTTCCTGAGCATGATCCTGTTCATAAAGTTACCATTATTCCGCGTGGTCGCGCTTTGGGTGTGACTTTTTTCCTACCGGAAGGCGATCAGATCAGCGCTAGTCGCCAGAAGTTGGAAAGCCAGATTTCAACCTTATATGGAGGTCGTCTGGCGGAAGAGATTATTTATGGCCCAGACAGCGTTTCTACTGGCGCATCTAACGATATCAAAGTGGCGACATCAATTGCCCGTAACATGGTAACTCAGTGGGGGTTCTCGGAAAAACTTGGCCCATTACTCTATGCAGAGGAAGAAGGGGAAGTGTTCCTTGGCCGTTCAGTTGCTAAAGCTAAGCACATGTCTGATGAAACTGCTCGTCTTATTGATCAGGAAGTTAAGGCAATTATCGATCATAACTATCAACGTGCTCGTCAGATTCTGATGGACAACCTTGATATTCTGCATTCGATGAAAGATGCATTGATGAAGTACGAAACTATTGATGCTCCCCAGATTGATGACTTAATGAATCGTACAAATGTTCGTCCACCAGCTGGATGGGAAAGTGATAGCGGCGGCAGTAATAACAGTCGCCCAACAGGTAATACACCTCCTCCACAGGCTGCAAAACCAACTGATGATATCAATACATTGGCGCAAGGTGGTGAGCAAGTAGGGCAGTCAGGAAATAAAGATCAGTAATTGTTCCATTGTTTCGTAGTCTGATTTGATATTCATGAAACCCCAGGTAAGTCCTGGGGTTTTGACATTGAAGGTAACCTAACATGAAACTCAGAGCCAGAGACAATGTTCTCGATCTTTCCCGCCCACAAGTAATGGGTATTTTGAATGTGACTCCAGATTCATTTTCTGATGGAGGGGCTCATAATACTCTGGATATGGCCTTACAACATGCTGAGAAGATGATTAATGAAGGCGTTGCGATCATTGATATCGGTGGGGAATCTACCCGTCCGGGAGCTGATGAAGTTAGTGAACAAGAAGAAGTGGATCGTGTTGTTCCGGTTGTTGAGGCTTTAGCTCAACGATTTAATATCTGGATTTCTGTTGATACCTCGAAAGCATTGGTGATGAGTGAGTCAGCAAAAGCTGGCGCCCATTTGATTAACGATATTCGTGCATTACAAGAGCCTGGTGCTTTGGAAAGCGTAGCTAAATCTGGCTTACCCGTTTGCTTGACGCATATGAAAGGCCAGCCACGTACTATGCAAGATGCTCCACATTATGAAAATTTGTTAATAGAAGTGAACCAATTTTTTACTGAGCAAATTAAACGTTGTGTGATGGCAGGGATAACAAAAGATAAACTTGTTCTTGATCCTGGCTTCGGTTTTGGCAAGAACTTGACGCATAATTATCAGTTATTGGCACATTTAAACCAATTTCATCAATTTGGTTTACCTGTGCTAGCAGGAATGTCACGTAAATCTATGATAGGTCAGTTGCTTCATGTACCGCCACAAGAAAGGGTTACCGGTAGTGTAGCTTGCGCAGTTATCGCTGCTATGCAAGGAGCGCAAATTATCCGGGTACATGATGTCAAAGAAACCGTGCAGGCAATGCACATTGTCGGAGCAACACTTTCAGCAAAGGAAGAAAAGAAATTATGAGTAACCGCAAATATTTTGGTACCGATGGTATCCGTGGCAAAGTGGGCGATAGCCCAATTACGCCAGATTTTGTGTTAAAGCTTGGTTGGGCTGCGGGTAAGGTACTGGCTCGTCATGGTTCTCGTAAGATCATTATCGGTAAAGATACCCGTATTTCTGGCTATATGCTGGAATCTTCTTTAGAAGCAGGTTTAGCTGCGGCTGGCTTATCTGCTTCGTTCACTGGTCCTATGCCAACACCTGCTGTTGCTTATCTGACCCGAACTTTCCGTGCTGAAGCTGGAATTGTTATCTCTGCTTCTCATAATCCTTATTATGATAACGGTATTAAATTCTTCTCTATTGATGGTACGAAACTGCCGGATGATGTGGAAGAAGCGATTGAAGCTGAAATGGAAAAGCCACTGACTTGTGTGGAATCCGCAGAGTTAGGGCGCGCAAATCGTATTGTTGATGCTGCTGGTCGTTATATCGAATTCTGTAAAGGTACATTTCCAAGTGAGCAAAGTCTTAATGGATTGAAAATTGTACTTGATTGCGCTAACGGTGCGACTTACCACATTGCTCCAAATGTACTCAGAGAACTAGGGGCTGATGTTGTGACGATTGGCTGTGAACCAAACGGTATCAATATTAATGAAAAGTGCGGTGCTACCGATGTTCGTTTGTTGCAACAACGTGTTGTAGAAGAGAAAGCAGATGTTGGTTTGGCATTTGATGGTGATGGTGACCGCGTTATTATGGTTGACCATTTGGGACAGAAAGTTGATGGCGACCAGATCCTTTATATTATTGCCCGTGAAGCATTGAGACAAGGACAACTGCGTGGTGGCGTTGTTGGTACGCTGATGAGTAATATGGGATTGGAGTTAGCATTGAAGCAGCTTGGTATCCCATTTTTGCGTACTAAAGTGGGTGACCGTTATGTGCTGGAAAAATTGCAGGAAGAAGGCTGGCGTTTAGGGGCCGAAAACTCTGGTCATGTTATCTTACTGGATAAAACAACTACGGGTGACGGCATTGTTGCTGGCCTTCAGATTCTGAGTGCTATGGTGCGTAACCATATGAGTTTGCACGATCTGTGTAGTGGTATGAAACTTTTACCGCAGGTGCTGGTAAATGTTCGTTTCTCCGGTTCACACGATCCACTTAAATCGGAAAGCGTAATGAATACGACTAAATCTGTTGAAGCTGAATTAAATGGCCGTGGACGGGTATTGTTACGTAAGTCTGGTACTGAGCCATTGATTCGTGTCATGGTAGAGGGTGAAGATGATGTACAAGTCACTGCTTTGGCACATCGTATTGCTGATGCAGTGAAACGCGCTGGTTAATTTGTTGTTTTTTTCTTCAAGTGATTATGATTATTGAAATTAACCTTGCGTATCAGATGTGGTTTGGTTAGTATTCAGACCCACTCAGTCAGGTGATTAACCTGTTTGAGTGGGTGATGCGGTATAAGGTAGCCACGTAAACCGTGGTAAACCCCACGAGGACATAGGTACGACATATGTATGAAGCTCTTTTAGTTGTTTTCTTGCTAGTTGCTATGGGGCTAATTGCCTTGGTTATGCTACAGCAGGGTAAAGGTGCTGATATGGGTGCTTCCTTTGGTGCGGGTGCCTCTGCAACGCTGTTTGGTTCATCGGGCTCTGGTAACTTTATGACTCGTATGACTGCGCTTTTCGCCACTCTGTTTTTTATTATTAGTTTGGTGCTTGGAAATATGACCAGTAACCAAACGGGTGTAAGCAGTAAATGGGAAAACATTGGCGAGCCTGCTAAAGCTGAGAAACCAATGGAGATTCCGACGGTCCCGGCAGCACCAAATAGTGATATTCCGCAGTAATCGTCACAAGAAAGAATTGAAATGGGGTTGTTTAATCAACGATAACCTCATAGTAGTGCCGAGGTGGTGAAATTGGTAGACACGCTACCTTGAGGTGGTAGTGCCCACACTAGGGCTTACGGGTTCAAGTCCCGTCCTCGGTACCATTATTCGGATAGCTTGCGTTTTTGCAGCTATCGGCGTAATATTTGCCACGTTTTCGAACGCGGGATGGAGCAGCATGGTAGCTCGTCGGGCTCATAACCCGAAGGTCGTCGGTTCAAATCCGGCTCCCGCAACCACTTCTTAAATTAAGATGCACTTTTTTGAACGAAATAATTCAGCAATATTTGAAATATTGGTTCTGATTTAAAGGGGCATGAAGTGAGTGGTTGAAGCCACTGGCAGCAAATAGGGTCCAGTTGCATAAAGCCCCGAATTTCGGGGTTTTTTGTTATTTGACAACAGAACTACTGGGCTAATTAGCCCTTTTTTTATGTCTTGGGGGTGGGCTTGTCCACATTAGAGCAAAAATTAACAGCGATGATTTCAGCACCAGTTGAAGCTTTAGGCTTTGAGTTAGTCGGCTTGGAGTTTATTCGTGCACGTGTTTCTACATTGCGGATTTATATTGATAGTGAGAATGGTATCACTGTTGATGATTGTGCTGATGTTAGCCACCAGGTCAGTGCGGTATTGGATGTCGAAGATCCTATCTCAGTGCTTTATAACCTGGAAATTTCTTCACCTGGCTTAGAGCGTCCATTGTTCACGGCTGAACATTACCAGCGTTTTATTGGTGAGGAAGTCAGTCTGGTTTTACGTATAGCAATGCAAAACCGTCGGAAATGGCTGGGCATTATCAAAACTGTCGACGGCGAAATTATCACGGTTACGGTGGATGGAAAAGATGAAGTGTTCGCACTGAGCAACATCCAGAAAGCGAACCTGGTACCCCACTTTTAAAGTTCGGATGAGGCAACTAGGATGAATAAAGAAATTCTGGCTGTTGTGGAAGCGGTTTCCAACGAAAAATCCCTTCCACGCGAAAAGATCTTCGAGGCGCTGGAAACAGCATTGGCCACAGCCACCAAGAAAAAATATGAACAAGATATTGATGTTCGTGTCAGCATTGACCGTAAATCTGGCGATTTTGACACTTTCCGCCGTTGGTTAGTTGTTGAAGAAGTGACTCAGCCGACTCGTGAAATTACGCTGGAAGCGGCTAGATTTGAAGAGCCTGAAATCGATTTGGGTAGCTATACCGAAGATCAAATTGAATCAGTAACGTTTGATCGTATTACAACGCAAACCGCTAAACAGGTTATTGTACAAAAAGTACGTGAGGCTGAGCGCGCTATGGTTGTTGACCAGTTCCGCGAACAGCAAGGTGAGATCATCACCAGTGTAGTTAAGAAAGTCAATCGTGAGAATATCACTCTTGATTTGGGCAATAACGCTGAAGCCGTTATCCTTCGCGAAGATATGTTACCAAGGGAAAATTTCCGCCCAGGTGACCGCGTGCGTGGTGTACTGTATGATGTTCGCCCTGAAGCACGAGGTGCGCAACTGTTTGTCAGTCGTTCCCGCCCGGAAATGCTGGTTGAACTGTTCCGTATTGAGGTTCCGGAAATTGGTGAGGAGCTAATTGAAATTAAAGCTGCTGCCCGAGATCCGGGTTCTCGCGCTAAGATTGCAGTAAAAACGAATGACAAGCGTATCGATCCGGTAGGTGCTTGCGTTGGCATGCGTGGTGCGCGGGTACAGGCTGTTTCCAGTGAACTGGGCGGCGAACGAATCGATATCGTACTGTGGGATGATAATCCTGTTCAGTTTGTCATTAATGCTATGGCTCCGGCTGATGTTGCATCTATTGTTGTCGACGAAGACAAGTGTACGATGGATGTTGCCGTTGAAAGCAACAACTTAGCGCAGGCTATCGGCCGTAATGGTCAAAATGTGCGCCTGGCTGCGCAGTTGTTGAAAAAACACCGTGGTGATGACAAATGGGAATTAAATGTCATGACTGCTGAAGAGTTACAAGCAAAACATCAGGCAGAAGCTCATGCTTCTATTGATACATTCACTAAGCATCTCGATATTGATGAAGAATTTGCTACCGTTCTAGTCGAAGAAGGGTTCTCAACTCTGGAAGAATTGGCCTATGTACCAATTAAGGAACTTCTGGAAATTGAAGGCATTGATGAGGAAACTATCGAAGTCCTGCGTGAACGTGCGAAAGCTGCTTTAACTACTCTGGAACTGGCTCAGAAAGAAAGCCTCAGTGATAAACAACCAACTGAAGAGTTGTTAAATCTGACTGGTATGAATCGTACTCTGGCATTTGACCTGGCTGCCCGTGGCATCTATACGCTGGAAGATCTTGCCGAGCAGGGTATCGACGACCTATCTGATATTGAAGGTTTGAATGATGAGAAAACAGGCGAGCTCATCATGGCTGCCCGAAATATCTGTTGGTTTGGCGATGATGCGTAATAAACCGTAGCAGGAAGGAACAGCATGACAGATGTAACCGTAAAATCACTGGCAGAAGAGATACAGACTTCAGTTGATCGCCTGGTACAGCAATTTGCTGATGCAGGGATTAAAAAAACCGAAACTGATTTAGTCTCCCAGAAAGAAAAAGAAGCTTTACTGGCACATTTGAACCGCGAACAAGGTGGTTCAGCTGGTAAACCCGATAAATTAACATTGCAGCGTAAGACACGTAGTACGCTGAATGTTTCAGGCACCGATGGTAAAAGCAAACCGGTAGCCGTTGAGGTCCGCAAAAAGCGTACATATGTGAACCGCGATGCAGTTGAACAGGCTAAAGCGGAAGATCAGGCGAAGCGTGAAGCGGAAGAGCAAGCACGGCGCGAAGCAGAAGAAAAAGCGCAACGCGAAGCCGAAACAGCAGCGAAGAAACTCGCTGAAGAGCAGGCTAAACGTGAGGCAGAAGACAAGGCCAAACGTGAAGCAGCTGAAAAAGCTAAGCGCCCGGCAGCGGAAAATGAAAAAGTGACCAATCAACATACCGAACATAAACAAAAACCAGCACAGACTGATAAAACAACTCAAAGTGAAAAAGCACGCCGTGAAGCAGAAGCTGCCGATCTTAAGCGTAAAGCAGAAGAAGAGATGCGTCGTAAGGTAGAGGAAGAGGCTAAACGCGTTGCTGAGGAAGCTCGTCGTATGGCTGAAGAGAATCAGGATAAGTGGTCAAGTGATTCAGATTCCATTGATAGCGATGATTATCATGTCACTACCTCCCGTCATGCCCGTGCAGCAGAAGACGAAAATGATGCTAAAGTTGAAGGTGATCGTCGTGCCCGCAGTCGTAGTGGTAAGGCTACTCGCCAGAAGAAGAATAATAAACATTCTGAATCTAAAGCAGATCGTGAAGAAGCCCGTGCAGTTGGTCGTACAAAAGGCAAGCAACGTAAAACCAGTACATTGCAACAAAGCTTCAATAAGCCTGTAGCTGCTGTTAACCGTGATGTTGTGATCGGTGAAACTATTACAGTTGCTGAATTGGCGAATAAAATGGCTGTCAAAGGTTCTCAGGTCATCAAAGCCATGATGAAAATGGGTGCAATGGCAACCATCAACCAGGTGATCGATCAGGAAACTGCACAGCTGGTTGCTGAAGAAATGGGTCATAAAGTTATCCTGCGTCGTGAGAATGAGCTGGAAGAAGCGCTGATGAGCGACCGCGATATAGGTGAAGCTGTTGCTGAATCGCGCGCGCCGGTTGTGACCATCATGGGTCACGTTGATCACGGTAAAACTTCTCTGCTGGATTATATTCGTTCTACGAAAGTTGCTTCTGGTGAGGCGGGTGGTATTACCCAGCATATCGGTGCTTACCATGTTGAAACTGAAAGTGGCATGATTACTTTCCTAGATACTCCAGGGCATGCTGCATTTACTTCAATGCGTGCACGCGGTGCAAAAGCTACCGACATCGTGGTCCTGGTTGTTGCTGCTGATGATGGCGTGATGCCTCAGACTATCGAAGCTATTCAGCATGCAAAAGCAGCGAATGTGCCTGTAGTTGTTGCGGTTAACAAGATCGACAAACCAGAAGCTGATCCGGATCGCGTGAAGAGTGAGCTTTCTCAGCACGGTGTTCAGCCTGAAGAATGGGGTGGTGAAACTCAGTTTATCAATGTATCCGCTAAAGCGGGTATTGGTATTGATGAATTGCTGGACGCAATCTTACTTCAAGCTGAAGTTCTTGAACTAAAAGCAGTCCGTTCTGGTATGGCAAGCGGCGTTGTTATCGAATCATTCTTGGATAAAGGCCGTGGTCCGGTTGCGACAGTGCTGGTTCAGGAAGGTACTTTGAACAAAGGTGATATAGTACTTTGTGGCTTTGAATATGGACGAGTTCGGGCAATGCGTGACGAGCTAGGTCGTGAAGTGTTCTCCGCAGGGCCATCTATTCCAGTGGAAATCCTTGGCCTATCCAACGTACCTGCGGCTGGTGATGAAGCAACGGTTGTACGTGATGAGAAGAAAGCTCGTGAAGTTGCTCTGTATCGTCAGGGTAAATTCCGTGAGGTCAAACTGGCTCGCCAGCAGAAGTCTAAACTGGAAAACATGTTTGCTAACATGGAAGAAGGTGAAGTTTCTGAATTGAATATTGTTCTGAAATCTGACGTTCAGGGATCATGTGAAGCGATCCGCGAAGCATTGGAACAATTGTCTACTGATGAAGTGAAAGTGAAAATCATCGGCTCTGGCGTAGGTGGTATTACTGAAACTGATGCAACACTGGCTGCTGCTTCTAATGCAATTATTCTAGGCTTCAATGTTCGCGCCGATGCTTCTGCACGCCGAGTTGTTGAAAATGAAAGTTTGGATCTGCGTTATTACTCTGTTATCTATAGCCTGATTGATGAGGTTAAACAGGCAATGAGTGGTATGCTGGCGCCTGAATATAAACAGCAGATCATGGGACTAGCAGAAGTTCGTGATGTGTTTAAATCACCGAAATTTGGTGCGATTGCAGGTTGTATGGTGACCGAAGGTACTATTAAACGCAATAATCCAATTCGCGTGTTGCGTGATAACGTAGTGATTTATGAAGGTGAATTGGAATCCCTTCGCCGCTTTAAAGATGACGTTAACGAAGTCCGTAATGGCATGGAATGTGGTATCGGTGTTAAGAACTACAACGATGTTCGTGTTGGTGACATGATCGAAGTATTTGAAGTTATTGAAGTTAAACGATCTATCGCTTAATTCCTACCACTGGTTAATTTCATTATTGGGGGGCTTTTGCCCCCCAAATGTCAGGAGATATAACAATGGCAAGAGAATTCAGTCGTACTCAGCGCGTTGCACAGGAAATGCAAAAAGAGATTGCCATCATTTTACAGCGAGAAGTGAAAGATCCCCGAATCGGTATGGCGACTGTTTCTGGCGTTGAAGTTTCTCGTGATTTGGCTTATGCCAAAGTATTCGTCACCTTTCTGAATGTGTTGACTGAAGAACATGATTCCGATGTGGTAAAGAATGGTATTAAGGCATTGAATGAAGCTTCTGGTTTTATTCGCTCTCTGCTGGGTAAAGCAATGCGTTTGCGTGTCGTGCCAGAACTGACTTTCTCCTACGATAATTCCCTGGTAGAGGGGATGAGGATGTCCAATCTGGTTACTAATGTTGTAAAGAATGATGAACAGCGCCGGGCTTCTGTGGATCACAAAGAGGAGAAGTAATGGGGCATCGTCGTCGCGGTCGTGATATACATGGTGTGTTGTTACTGGATAAGCCGCAGGATATTTCTTCTAATGATGCGTTACAAAAAGTAAAACGTATTTTCAACGCTAGCAAAGCTGGTCACACTGGCGCGTTGGATCCACTGGCAACCGGTATGCTGCCGGTTTGCCTTGGTGAAGCGACGAAGTTTTCCCAGTTCTTACTTGATTCTGACAAGCGTTATCGAGTGATAGCTCGTCTTGGTCAGCGAACTGACACATCTGATTCACACGGGCAAATCATCAGTGAAAGGGCAATCCGGTTAAGTCAGGTTCAGCTTGATGCAGCTTTGGATAAATTCCTTGGTGATACCATGCAAATTCCTTCCATGTATTCTGCACTGAAATATCAGGGAAAACCATTGTATGAGTATGCTCGTCAGGGTATTGAGGTAGAACGCGAAGCACGGCCAATTACAGTCTATGAATTACAGTTTATCCGTTGGGAAGATGATGAACTGGAATTGGAAATACACTGTTCGAAAGGCACTTATATTCGCACTATTATTGATGATTTAGGTGAATTATTAGGCTGTGGTGCTCACGTTATTTATTTAAGACGTTTACAGGTAGCGCATTATCCAAATGATTGCATGGTGACACTTGAGCAATTATATGAATTACAAAAGCAAGCCAAAGATCAGGAAATACCTGTGGGCGAATTAATTGATTCATTACTATTACCAATGGATAGTGCAATTGCTCATTTCCCAGAGGTTAATTTGATTCCAGTAGTTGCGGCTTATTTTAAACAAGGTCAGGCGGTGCGCAGTGCCAAATCCCCAGCTTTAGTTGAAAGTATGGTACGCGTAACTGAAGGTGATGAACGGAAATTCATTGGCATTGCTGTTATCAATGATGATGGGCTTGTT
Source organism: Photorhabdus sp. RM96S (assembly GCF_042879335.1). Classification (NCBI taxonomy): domain Bacteria; kingdom Pseudomonadati; phylum Pseudomonadota; class Gammaproteobacteria; order Enterobacterales; family Morganellaceae; genus Photorhabdus; species Photorhabdus sp. RM96S. The sequence continues at coordinate 76,335 of NZ_JBHFKT010000008.1, forward strand.
GCTCCCCGCCGTTTAGTTGTTGAAAGTCGGGATTAGGGTATTTTGGGTTATCTTGCGCTTAACTTATTTGCAGCGTAGAATAGCGCAGTTATATGTTGGGTGGCTGAATTAGAGATCGGCACCTGTAATTTTAGTTTATATATTTTTGGAGTTGTAATATGTCTCTAAGTACTGAAGCAAAAGCGCAAATTATTGCTGAATTTGGTCGTGATGCGAATGACAGTGGCTCTAGTGAAGTACAGATTGCTTTGTTAACTGCACAGATTAACCACTTGCAAGGCCATTTTTCAGAGCACAAAAAGGATCACCACAGCCGTCGTGGTCTGCTGCGCATGGTTTCTCAGCGTCGTAAACTTTTGGACTATCTGAAGCGTAAAAATGTAACAAGTTACACTGCGCTGATTGGGCGTCTTGGCCTGCGTCGCTAATCAAGCAAGTTTCAGTGGAAAGGGGCCATATATGGCCCCTTTTCTTCTGAGAAGCCATCATAGATAACAGCACAAAAATGCTGGTGGTGGTTTTTGTTAAGGCTCTTCAGTTACAGAGGTTCGCGCGGCTAATGAGAGTGCTTAAGGGAGTAAGACCTGTCGTTAGTCGCGAGGATGTGGCATGGAGAGATCATTCATTGTTGTCTGCTGAATATAAAAGGCAATGTTAACGAAAGGATATTATTTTGCTTAATCCGATTGTTCGTAAATTTCAATATGGTCAACATACCGTTGCTATCGAAACAGGTATGATGGCCCGCCAGGCCACAGCTGCTGCCATGGTCAATATGGATGACACGGCTGTATTTGTCACTGTTGTTGGTCAAAAGAAAGCAAAAGAAGGTCAGGATTTCTTTCCACTGACTGTTAACTATCAGGAGCGTACTTATGCTGCTGGTCGTGTTCCAGGCAGCTTCTTTCGTCGTGAAGGTCGTCCAGGTGAAGGAGAAACGTTAGTCGCTCGTTTGATTGATCGTCCTCTGCGTCCTCTGTTCCCGGAAGGTTTCCTGAACGAGGTGCAGATTGTAGCAACAGTTGTTTCTGTTAACCCGCAAGTTAACCCAGATATTGTTGCAATGATCGGTGCTTCTGCTGTGTTGGCACTATCTGGTATCCCGTTCAATGGCCCAATTGGCGCTGCTCGTGTTGGTTATATTAATGATCAGTATGTGCTGAACCCAACCAGTGATGAGCTGAAAAATAGCCGTTTGGATCTGGTGGTTTCAGGTACTGCTGGTGCTGTTCTGATGGTTGAGTCTGAAGCAGACATTCTAACTGAAGAGCAAATGTTAGGTGCGGTAGTATTCGGCCATGATCAACAACAGGTGGTTATTGATAACATTAATGCGTTGGCTGCGGAAGCAGGCAAAGAAAAATGGAATTGGGTGCCAGAACCTGTTAATCAAGCGTTGCATGACCGGGTAGCTGAATTGGCAGAAGGCCGTCTGGGTGATGCTTATCGTATCACTGAAAAACAGGAGCGTTATGCTCGGGTTGATGCTATTAAAGAGGAAGTTACGGCAGCGCTGTTGGAACAGGATGAGGCTTTAGAAGAAGCTGAAATCCATGAAATTTTGGGTAGCTTAGAGAAAAAAGTTGTTCGTAGCCGAGTCTTGTGTGGTGAACCACGTATTGATGGTCGTGAAAAAGATATGGTGCGTGCATTGGATGTACGTACTGGTGTTCTGCCCCGAACTCATGGCTCTGCGCTGTTTACCCGTGGTGAAACTCAGGCTTTGGTTACTGCGACTTTGGGTACAGAACGTGATGCACAGATCATTGACGAGTTGATGGGAGAGCGTACAGATCGTTTCCTATTACACTACAACTTCCCTCCATATTCTGTTGGTGAAACAGGTATGATGGGTTCACCAAAACGTCGTGAAATTGGTCATGGTCGTCTGGCCAAACGTGGTGTGGCGGCAGTTATGCCAAAAGCTAACGAATTCCCATATACCGTTCGGGTTGTTTCTGAAATCACGGAATCAAACGGCTCGTCTTCAATGGCATCTGTTTGTGGAGCATCTCTTGCGTTAATGGACGCGGGTGTGCCGATTAAAGCTGCTGTTGCTGGTATTGCAATGGGGTTAGTGAAAGAAGGCGATAATTTTGTTGTTCTGTCTGACATCTTGGGTGATGAAGATCATTTGGGAGACATGGACTTTAAAGTAGCGGGTAGCTGTGAAGGTATCAGCGCTCTGCAAATGGACATCAAAATTGAAGGCATTACCCGTGAAATTATGCAAATTGCTCTGAATCAAGCAAAAGGTGCGCGTTTGCATATCCTGAGTGTAATGGAACAGGCAATTAACAGCCCACGTAATGATATTTCTGAATTTGCACCACGTATTCATACTATTAAGATCAATCCTGATAAGATCAAAGATGTTATCGGTAAAGGTGGTTCAGTTATCCGTGCACTGACAGAAGAAACTGGTACTACCATTGAGATTGAAGATGATGGCACAGTGAAAATTGCTGCAACTGATGGTGAAAAAGCAAAACATGCCATCAGCCGCATTGAAGAAATCACTGCTGAAATCGAAGTTGCTCGTGTTTACATTGGTAAAGTAACCCGCATCGTTGATTTTGGCGCGTTTGTTGCTATCGGTGGTGGTAAAGAAGGTCTGGTACATATTTCTCAGATTGCTGATAAGCGTGTTGAGAAAGTGGCTGACTATTTGCAGGTTGGTCAGGAAGTCTCAGTTAAAGTTCTGGAAATTGATCGCCAGGGTCGTGTTCGTCTGAGCATTAAAGAAGCGACAGTCGGCGTAATTGCCGAGGATACACCACTGGCACCACAATCAGCAGAATAAATTTGATGTTATAAACGGCGTCTTGTAAAAAAGCGCCGTTTATAGACTCAGGGCAGGAGGCCCAATAAATGCAATATGGGTGATAGGGCATTCTTAATTAATGTCTGACTTTCGGGAGTAGGAAATGAATCTTTTTCTGCGCTGGTGTTATGCTGTAGCAATACTTCTTTTGGCAGGATGCAGCAGCAAGGATTGGCGTAAAAACGAAGTTTTTGCTATTCCGTTACAACCTTCATTGCAACAAGAAGTCATTCTGGCTCGTATGGAACAGATTCTTGCGAGTCGGTCATTGACAGAAGATGAGTACGCACAGCTTTTATATGAGAGAGGTGTGCTGTATGATAGTCTCGGGCTAAGGGCTTTGGCACGGAATGATTTTTCTGTTGCCTTATCTATTAGGCCTAATATTCCAGAGATTTTTAATTATCTGGGAATTTACTTCACACAGGCTGGCAATTTTGATGCCGCCTATGAAGCGTTTGATTCTGTATTAGAGCTTGATCCAACTTACAATTACGCGCGTCTTAACCGTGGCATCGCGTTGTATTACGGTGGTCGGTATAAGTTAGCGCAGGATGATCTGCAGGCGTTTTATCAAGACGATCCAAATGATCCTTTCCGTTCGTTGTGGGTGTACCTGGTGGAAAAGGAATTTTATCCTAAAGGGGCGATGGTGAACTTGTCGCAACACTACGAAAAAGCGAACCGGGGGCAATGGGGCTGGAATATAGTTGAATTCTATTTAGGCAAAATTAGTGAATATACATTGATGAACCGCTTGAAAGAGAATGCAACGGATAACACTTCGCTCGCTGAGCATCTCAGTGAAACTGACTTCTATTTAGGTAAACATTACCTAAGTCTGGGGGACAAGGATAGCGCATCTGCGTTATTCAAGCTGACGGTAGCTAACAATGCACATAACTTTGTTGAGCACCGCTATGCATTGTTGGAATTGGCGCTGTTAGGCCAGGAACAAGATGACCTATCAGAATCGGACCAGCAATAGCTGACGAACATTTCGAGATCGATTAGTAAAGTCCATCATCTTGACCGATGAGGGCTTGTTTGTTCGTTTAATTAAATACTTTGAGCCAGTTCACATTTTAAATGAAAATGACCGAAATTTTTTTCGATGCGTTATGTAGACTGGCCGCCATAACTAATGAGGCACCATTACATGACCACTGAGACTGAAATCTCTTTTGCTGATCTGGGTTTATCAGCACCTATCCTTTCTGCACTGGAAGATCTTGGCTATGAAAAGCCATCTCCAATTCAGCAACAATGTATTCCCCATTTATTAAATGGCCGTGACGTACTGGGCATGGCGCAGACGGGGAGTGGTAAAACAGCGGCATTCAGTCTGCCTTTACTGCATAATATCAATGCTGAGTTGAAAGCTCCGCAGATCCTTGTGTTGGCGCCGACCCGTGAACTGGCGGTACAGGTAGCCGAAGCGTGCGCAGATTTTTCTAAACATATGCGTAACGTGAATGTTGTTGCACTGTATGGTGGGCAACGTTATGACGTTCAGTTACGTGCTTTACGTCAAGGGCCACAAATTGTTGTGGGTACACCAGGACGTCTTCTGGACCATCTGAAGCGTGGTACGTTGGATCTGTCTAACCTGAGCGGTTTAGTTTTGGATGAAGCAGACGAAATGCTGCGTATGGGCTTTATCGAAGATGTTGAAAACATCATGAGCCAGATCCCTGCTGAACATCAGACTGCGCTGTTCTCTGCAACTATGCCAGAAGCTATCCGTCGCATTACTCGTCGTTTTATGAACGATCCGCAAGAAGTGCGTATCCAAGCGAGTGTAACGACTCGTCCTGACATCAGCCAGAGCTATTGGTCTGTTTACGGTATGCGTAAAAATGAAGCTTTGGTGCGTTTCCTTGAAGCTGAGGATTTTGATGCCGCGATTATTTTTGTGCGTACCAAAAATGCAACGTTGGAAGTAGCAGAAGCACTGGAGCGTAATGGCTACAACAGTGCGGCGCTAAACGGTGATATGAACCAGGCACTGCGTGAGCAGACATTGGAACGTCTGAAAGATGGCCGTTTGGATATTTTGATTGCAACTGATGTTGCAGCACGTGGCTTGGATGTTGAGCGCATCAGTCTGGTTGTTAACTATGACATTCCAATGGATGCGGAATCTTATGTTCACCGTATTGGCCGTACTGGCCGTGCAGGTCGTGCAGGTCGTGCTCTGTTGTTTGTAGAAAACCGTGAACGTCGCTTGTTACGTAACGTTGAACGTACAATGAAGCTGACTATCCCGGAAGTTGAACTGCCAAATGCTGAATTGCTAAGTCAGCGTCGTCTGGAAAAATTTGCTACTAATGTACAGCAGCAATTGGAAAGTAGCGATCTGGATCAGTACCGTACTCTGCTGTCTAAACTGCAACCTGCGGAAGATTTGGATATAGAAACGCTGGCAGCCGCATTATTGAAAATGGCACAGGGTGAGCGCCCGTTGATTCTGCCTCCGGATCCGGTTCGTCGTCCTCGCCGCGAATTCAACGAACGTGATGATCGTCGTCGTAGTGGCTTTGATGATCGTGGCGAACGTAGTGATCGTCCTCGTCGTGAACGCCGTGATGTCGGTGAAATGGAGTTGTACCGTATTGAAGTGGGTCGCGATGATGGTGTTGAAGTTCGTCATATCGTTGGTGCGATTGCTAACGAAGGTGATATCAGCAGCCGTTATATTGGCAACATCAAATTGTTTGCAACGCATTCCACGATTGAATTGCCAAAAGGCATGCCAGGTGATTTGTTATCCCACTTTACCCGTACCCGCATTTTGAATAAGCCAATGAATATGCAGTTAATGGGTGATGCACAACCATTTGAACGCCGCGAACGTCGTGGTGGTGGGCGTAACGGTAACAGTAACGGTAATGGTAATGGTAATGGCCCCCGTCGTGATCGTGAGAGTTTCAATGGTGGTGGCCGTCGCTTCAATGGTGAACGCCGCAGTGGTGAAGGTCGTGGTGAAGGCCAAAGCCGTAGCAGTTTCCGTGGTCGAGGTGATGATAATGGTTCATCTGCTCCACGCCGTCGTTATAACAATAGTAACGCACAGTAATCACCTGGACTGATATTTAAATAATAAAGCGGCTCTTTTTACAGGAGCCGTTTTTGTTGCCAGTTAATTGTTTCAATATTTTTATAATAAAAAAAGCTGCTTTTTATACAAAAGGCAGCTTTTAATATACAGAAAGAGATCAGTTACTTAATGCTTCAACGGGATTACCTGCACTGCGGGTGCGCCATAGTTTCAGCCATTGAATAATGGAAGAGACCATAATCACAATGCCGAGGATAACCATCACAATGGAGATTGTTCCGTTGAAGATGTTGAAACCTTTTGTTGCGGAGTTGAAGTAAATATTCTTCACCATCCAGTAAGCAGCATAGTTCACAGTAACGTACAGGTAAGCGAGTGGTATCAGGCAGGTCAGCATATACCAGCGTTTTTCGGACAGACGTAGGATAATTGTTGCACCAATCATCAGGCCGATGGACGCCATTAATTGATTAGAGACACCGAATAGCGCCCAGACTGAATTGATATCGCCGGAATTCAGTAGGTAGCCCCACAGTAAACAGGCAACGATACTGCAACCAATGGAACCTGGTAACCAGTTAATGCGTTTCAGAGGTGCCCAGATATCGCCCAAGAAATCTTGCAGCAGGTAACGGGCAACACGTGTACCGGAATCAACCGCTGTCAGGATAAATACAGCTTCGAACATGACGACGAACTGGAAGAAGTAGGATGCTAACTGGCTGAACCAAGGAATGCGAGTGAAGATATCTGCCATACCAACTGCCAATGTGACTGCACCACCGGTACGGCCATATAGATCCAGACCAATTTCCTGACTCAGTTGTGGTAGATGGATAACATCCATACCTAGTGTAGCAAAGACCTCTGGAGAGGAGTTAATCGCAAAATAGTCAGCAGGATATAGAGAAGTGGCAGCGATCAATGCCATGACGCCAACGACACACTCTGCCAGCATGGCACCGAAACCAACTGGCAGAATATCACTCCACTTATCGATCTGTTTTGGTGTTGTGCCAGAGCCGATAAATGCATGAAAACCAGAAATAGCGCCACACGCGATGGTAATAGAGATAAACGGCCACACCGGACCAGCCAGTACAGGGCCATTACCATGAATAAATTCAGTGACTGCCGGGAATTGGATCTCTGGATTAATAAAGATGACTCCCACAACTAGCGCGCCGAATACGCCGATTTTCATAAAACTAGAAAGGTAACCTCGGGGAGTCAGTAGCATCCATACTGGCAGAGCGGTTGCAAAAAACGCATAGATTGGCAGCACCAAGCTAACAGTTGATGTACGTAGACTTAGCCATTCACCGAAAGTAGATGTTTGAATGTAAGGGCCGACAATCACACAAGCCATGATGGTGATAATACCTACCCAAGTTGCTCCGCGCATATTACCTGTGAAGTGCTCCCATAGACCGACACCGATTGCGACCGGAATGGTCATAAATACTGCAAATGTTCCCCAGGGATTACGCTCTAGCGCGTGAACAACCACCATGGATAGACCAGCCATAGTAATAGTAATGATGAACAGCATTGCAAGGCCGGTGCACCAACCAGCAATTGGGCCAAGTTCTGTTTTGGCAACTTCTGACAGGGATTTACCACTGTGTTTCATTGAGGCGAATAAAACAACCGTATCATGCACGGCTCCGCCGATAACACAGCCGATTAGTAGCCATAATATACTTGGCAAATAACCATATTGAGCTGCTAATACAGGGCCAACCAGCGGTCCTGCGGCTGCGATTGCTGCGAAGTGGCTACCAAAATTGACCCATTTTTTCGTGGGTACATAATCTTTACCGTCTTCCAGTAAATGGGAAGGTGTAACCTCGCTGTCATCTGCTTTCAGTACCTTTTTAACGAAGAATACGCCGTACAAGCGGTAGCAGATAACCAGAATACACAACGTTGCAATGACAAATGTGAGAGCGTGTTGCATTCCTCTTCTCCTGAGAGTTATAAATTTTTACTCGTATCTTGTCATAGGTAAAGGAAGCTATAAGGGAGTGTCTAAGTGAGTGGTTGTATGGCGGGTTAAGTGGTCAGATTCAGCAGGTGAGCGGTGAGTAAGAACTGACTAACCCGCTGAAAAGATGATGAGTGTCACGGTTACTTCAATCCTAGTGCCTCTTTCAATGGTTTCAAATAACGGCGGCTGACGGGGATAGTTTTGCCATTGCGTAGAATCAGTTCGGCCTGTCCGTGATCACCAAATAGGATTTCGCGCAGATGGGTCATATTGACCAGATATTGACGATGATTTCTCATCATTGGTGTGCGGGTTTCTAATGTGCGAAGTGTTAGTTCAGTAAATCCTTCCTGCCCATTGGTACACATAACATAAACTCCACTTGGGCGGGAGGTGACATAAAGGATTTCATCCAGCCGCACAAGCCAGATTCGGCTGTGGCCGGTGCATGGGATATATTTCAACGGCTCTTCTGCTTTCAGGGTGGAAATATCCTGTTTCTGATACCCTTGCCGTAATCGTTGTAAGGTTTTGGTTAGACGGTTTTTTTCCAGTGGTTTTAATAAATAGTCAAATGCGTGCTCTTCAAACGCTTGTATTGCATATTCATCAAATGCGGTCAGGAAAACAATATAGGGACGATGCTCTGGATCTAGCATACCAACCATTTCCAATCCGGTGATACGTGGCATCTGGATATCCAAAAATACAACATCGGGTTTTAGATGATGTATGGCGCCAATGGCTTCAACGGCATTGGCGCATTCGCCAATAATTTGAATATCATGTTCTTCTTCTAGCAAACAACGTAGGTTTTCTCGCGCAAGCGGTTCGTCATCAACAATTAATATATTCATATGCACACAGTTTTATTAGCCTCTTTAATGAGTGGCAAGTATAAAATTACGCGGGTAAATTTTTCTGGCTGGCAATCTATTTGCACGCCATAATTTTCACCATAGCGAAGTCGTAGCCGTTTATCTACCAGACTCTTTCCTAGTCCATCCCCCATAGAGACCGATTTATAAAGACCAGCATTATCTTCCACTTCCAGTATCAACAATTGATTCTGCTGATGAGCACGAATAGTAACCCTGCCGGTTTCTAATAACTGTGATGTGCCGTGTTTGATCGCATTTTCTACTATTGGCTGGAGAGAAAAAGCGGGTAATTTGGCGTGAATCAGAGATTCCGGCAGTTCAATATTTATTTGCAGATGCTCACGGAAACGCGCCTTCTCAATTTGTAAGTAAGCATTCACATGCTCTATTTCATCAGACAGCGTGACAATCTCTTCTGACCGTTTCAAGTTTTTACGGAAAAAGGTTGAGAGATATTGTACTAATTGACCTGCTTGATAACTGTCCCGTCGGATCACTGCTTGCAGGGTATTTAAGGCATTAAATAAAAAGTGAGGATTCACTTGCGCATGAAGCAGCTTAATTTCTGATTGAAGTAGTGATTGTTTGTTACGTTCATACTGCCCTGTGAGGATTTGGGCGGATAACAAACTGGCAATACCTTCTCCTAGGGGGCGGTTGATTGAGCTGAACAGACGGTTTTTGGCTTCATAAAGTTTGATTGCGCCGATAACTTGCTGATTTTCTCCCTGTAACGGAATGACCAAGGTGGAACCGAGTTTGCAGGTTGGATTGATTGAACAACGGTAAGGTATTTCATTGCCATCGGCATAAACCACTTCATTATTTTCAATTGCTCGACGGGATTGTTCTGAAGAAATAGGTGTTCCAGGGAGGTGATGATCTGAACCGATACCAATAAACGCCAGGAGTTTTTCTCTATCTGTAATAGCCACTGCGCCTATTTCCAGTTGTTGATAAATAACTTTCGCTACCTTCATACTGTTATTTTCATTAAATCCTTTTCGCAGAATACCTTCGGTATAGACAGCGATTTTTAGTGCCTGGGCAGAAAATGCACTGGTATATTTTTCAAATATCGCGCGTCGGTCAAGCAGGATACGTATAAACATTGCTGAGCCGATACTATTGGTGACGATCATGGGGGCGGCGATATTTTTGACCAACGCTAATGCTTCACTGTATGGACGAGAGAGCAGTAGTAAAATGCCCATTTGTATTATTTCAGCACAAAACGTGACGATAGCGGCTGTCCAGGGATTAATCAGTCGGTTTATCTGACCACGTTTCATCAGATAGCTGTGAATAATGCCACCGATTAAACCTTCAATAATGGTCGATATCATGCAACTGAAAGCGGTCATCCCACCAAGAGAATAGCGGTGCAGCCCACCGGTTAATCCCACCAGTGCGCCGACACCGGGTCCACCCAGAAGTCCGCCAAGGACAGCGCCAATAGCACGGGTATTGGCAATGGAATCACCTATATGCAAACCAAAATAAGTCCCCATAATGCAAAAAATGGAAAAAGTAACATAACACAGCAACTTATGAGGTAAACGTACAGTCACTTGTAATAGTGGAATAAATAGCGGTGTTTTACTTAGTAGCCAGGCGATAACCAAATAAACACACATCTGTTGTAGTAATAACAACACAAGATTAAATTCGTACATAAACTTTCCGGGAGGATTTATGGATGTTATTAGTTTACAGAAACAGCTAATAATATTATTAAAAGTTTAGTTTAAGTGGGTTAATATTTGACAAGAATCATAAACCACGACACTATTATAAAGCGTTTTCCTTTCTATCAGTGATTATACGCACAAACATATAAGAAATTTTCCGTAGAACAATGCGAAGCTATAGCGTTAGTTTCGAGTCGGGTAATTTTGGATGTGTAAGACATCATGAAAAAAAGAACACTTTTTACGATCTTACTGGTTATTTTGCTCACAGCAATGGCTGTGTTATTTCGTTCCCATAACCAATATTTATTGTTGCAAGGTGAAGTTGATGCACCGGAAGTGATTGTGGCATCTAAAGCTAAGGGACGAGTGATTAAACGTCACGTTGAACGAGGAGATGATGTTAAAATAGGCCAGTTGCTTATCACTCTCGAAAGCCCTGAATTACTGGCCCAGGTTGCTTCATTAGAAGCTGCTCGTGATCAAGCCAAAGCGCAGTTGGAACAATCTCTTCATGGAACACGTGAAGAAAGTATTCGAAATTTGGAAGCGGGTTTGGCACAAGCTCAGACCGAATATGATAACGCGGTACGTGAATATGATCGTATTCAGAATATAGCATCTAAAGGCTATGTTTCACGGAACGATCTAGATAATGCTCACAGAAGTAGAGATGTTGCCTATCAGAAAATGCAGAGTGCAAAAGCGGTATTGGATGAAGGTATGCATGGTGACAGGATTGAACTGCGTCAGAAATATGCAGCGGCTTTACGTCAGGCTGAACAGCAACTGATTGAGTTACAAACCCAGAGTAATGATTTGCAGGTCAAAGCACCTGTCGCGGGGGAAGTTGGGCCGATTCCGGCAGAAGTTGGTGAATTATTTAGTGCTAATAGCCCCTTAGTGACATTAATCCGTGTACCAGAAGCTTATTTTATTTATAACCTGCGGGAAGACATTCTGGCAAAGGTGCACAAAGGGGATAAAGTCAAACTTCGTATACCTGCGCTAGGTGATAAAGAGATTGAAGCCGAAGTTCGTTATATCTCACCAATGGGTGATTACGCGACTAAACGTGCCACTCGTGCCACCGGTGATTTCGATTTAAGAACCTTTGAAGTGCGCTTGTATTCCTTACAGCCTATTAAAGGTTTACGTCCTGGTATGAGTGCATTGTGGCGTTGGGATAAGTAGGTGACTGATGCGGAGCAAGGTTGCATGGCGTGGTTTCGAGCGTGCTTTTAGCCAAGAAATCCGGGCTGTGATTCGTAGTCCAGTTTTTCACTGGTTAAGCTGGTTATTCCCGTTGATGCTATTTGTGCTTATCAGCGCTAATTTCTCAGAAGGGACATTGCTCAATCTGCCAGTATCGGTGGTTGATAATGATCAGAGTCCGCTGTCACGTCATCTAATACGTAACCTGGATGCGGCTTCCCATGCGCAGATTAAATCTTATGATGGCGGATTGCATGAATCTCTTGAACGGCTTGGTAGTGCTAAGGATTACTCTTTACTTTATATCCCGCACGATTTTGAAGCTAATGCGCTCAGAGGTGACCAGCCAACCGTGCGTATGTATTACAACGCGTTGTTTTATGGTGCTGGAAGTTACTCTATTCAGGATTTCAGTGGATTAATGGCAGAGATTAATGCGAAGTACCGTTCTATATTAGCGACGGAAATGGGCCATCAGTTACCTCCATTAGCTAATGTCACGCTCGTTTATGATAGCCTTTTTAATGCCAGCGGTAGTTACATCTATTATCAGCAGTTTGCGGCCACAATTCATTTGTTACAGCTTTTTGTTGTAACCTGCACGATTTATAGCATGGCACGCAGCAAGACACTGATGACAATGAAACCATTTACTTTCGCGTTGTTGGGAAAATTAGCACCTTATACCCTGTTTTTTACTTTGTTGCTAATCGTAGAATTGGCGGCTCTGATTGGTATATTTGATGCAAAAGTGAATGGTAACCCAATATATATGGTGATAGTGGGTTTCTTCTATGTCATTGCCGCTCAAAGTATTGGCTTGTTGTTGTTTACTTTCACTAATAGCACACTGACGGCTTACAGTTTAATCGGAGTGCTAGTCAGTATTGCGACAACTTTTTCAGGTATGTCAGTGCCAGAATTATCAATGATATTGCCGGCGCGGATAATTGCCAATATTGAGCCTTTGACGCATGCTTTAAATGCGATGTTTGATATTTTTCTGCGTGAGGTTTCTTTACTGGGTATTTTATCTGTTTGTGCTTTATTGCTTATTTATCCGGTCGTTTGCTTTCTGTTAGTACGAAATCGGTTATTTAAACGGCTTGGCTTGCCACAGGGTGATGAATAATGCAGATGTATTGGCAAACTTTTCGCCGGGTATTAATGGGAATGTTGGAAAAGCCCATGTGGATGTTGATGCTAGTTTCCTTGTGTATGATGAGTTTGGTATATGTCCGGCCAACAGTATGGGATCTACCGGTTGCTGTGATCGACCAAGATCACAGCTCTGCTAGTCGCGCTTTGATACGCCAGATTAATTCTACGGCTAAAATTGCTGTCCATAGCTATGACAATTTGGCTGGTGCTCGTCACGATCTACTGCTACGTGAAATTTTTGCGATTATCATCATCCCGGCGGATCTGGAGAAAAATATCCTTAATGGAAAAAATATCACCTTTCCGATTTATGGCGATGCAACCAGTCGTCTTGCTAATGGACAAATTCAACAAGAATTGACTTCTGCTCACCGGCAATTGCTAAACGAATATAACAGCAAATTATTATTGAAATATGGTTTTAGTCCTGAACAGACAAAATTATTATTAATGCCGATTCGTAGTGAAGCTATTGGATTATTTAACCCTGGTGTCAGTTTTGCCGCAATTGTTTTTCCCGGTTTGTTGGTGATGTTATTACAACACTCGTTATTGATATCTTGTGTGCGGGTCAGTATTACGATACGTGGTACACCGAAAGGTAAACCACCATTGCCTGTCTATTTGGGAGCGCTGTCGGCGCTATTACCGATTTGGCTTTTTCTTTCCATCATCTTTTTTGTGCTTTGGCCGTGGGTGTTGGGATATCGGCAGGAGGCGTCTATTCCTTTGCTATTAATGCTGACGTTCCTGTTTATGTTGGCAGTACTCGGATTAGGGAAATTAGTAACAGAGTGTATGCGCAGTGTAGAAATGATCTATTTAACGATCGCTTTGCTTACCACGCCTGTGTTCTATATTTCCGGCACAGTCTGGCCGGTGCAGGCAATGCCTGATTGGGTGAGAGTAATTTCTTCTGTTTTACCGTCTACTTGGGCAACAAAAGCGATTGCTGGTGTTAACCAGATGGGATTGCCAGTACAGAATGTATTGGGAGATATCGCTATGATGCTGGTTCTTGGTGTGGTTTATACCCTGCTAGGAATTTTGATAGGTATGGTGCGTAATGGTGAATTCAGGAAAATAACCTATTATTTGCATAGGGTATTTAAGTGATGATTTATGTTTCCTAATTCGTGATTTATTCTAGTGCGATAGAAAAATGACCAGATAGAGTGGTGTATATATGTTCTATTTTTATACTCATTATGATTTTTTATCTATGTAATTCAGTTGGATAGATTAAGTTATGGTAATCACATTAATAATTAGTACTTACCATTAAATATCTCTCTATGTATTGTTTTTTCAGAATCATATAACAGAACCAATGATAGTTTGGTGTGTTGTCAGGAACGGTCAATTTCACCGATATGAGATGGAAAATACTTATGGAAATACTATCCGTGATATACCAAAGTCATTGTTGGTAAAACGGATTGTTTCGGTATTCTTAGCTGATTTCTGTACGAAAATCCGATCTTTTGCCCTATAAATTAATTTATCGTTTGCATGAATTTCACGTATAAGTTAATTTCAACCCGGTTGAAGGAGGTCGAAAGATGTTTGAACTTTTGTATCATCCGGAAGCTGCTGAGGAAGTAGAAGATTTACCGGGTGAGCTTCGGGGTAAGATGGCAAGATTACTGGACCAGTTAGAGCAACGTGGCAACGGGCTACGCTACCCGTTAACAAGACCCGTTCGGGATAGTTTATTTGAATTACGGGCTTCGGGTTCAGACATCGCGAGGACACTATTTGTGTTCCAAAAGGGGAAGCGGATTTACATCTTACGATGTTTTGTGAAAAAAGGAGATAAAACTCCACCACCTGAAATAGAGTTAGCGCTGAAACGACTGGAGGATATGACACATGGCTAAAGTAACTCCTATCTCACATTCGGAAGTGAGAAAACGTCTTCTTAATACACCGGAAGCTCTGCAAGCCTATGCTGAGGCCACAGAAGAATATGAGTTGCTAGAACAGCTCACTGAATGGCGGGAAAAGGCAGGTCTAAAAAAAGTAGATGTGGCTAAACGGATGGGAATTAACCCGTCTGCGGTTACCCGTATTGAGAAGAATGTAACGAAAGCTAGTTGGCACACACTTAAACGTTATGCTGCTGCATGTGGTGTTGAGTTATCTTTAACTGCGAAGTAATACTACAGAATGTGTGTTCCGTTGGTGGTGATATTTAAGATTTGCTTGTTCTAAAAGGCTTCCGTTAAAGGAAGCCGTTTTGCTGCGGTATTTCCATCGAATTTTCTGACTAGAATCTGGTTTTTTTCAGCGAAAGTAAAAACAGCATATTTTTAACGATAAAAGCGCTGATTAAAAACCAGAGGAAAATGAAAAACGCATCAATATAAGTAAGATTAAGACAAATAAAATAGGCCATTGTAATACCAATAGCAGAATCAAGTTGATCGAATAAAATAAACAACTGCTTATTTTGCTTCGGATGTTGTCCCGGTGGGGCGCCGAGTCTCCTTTTCAACCAGGAGTTTGGCAATTCGAAAAGAACGTAACCTAAACCCGCTAGGAACCCGGTAAATAAGCAGGATCCAATCGTCCGTGGAATAATGGTGTCCTGTGTTTCGGTACAGAGTATTAACCACAGCGGTGAAAATAGCGCGGTAATAATGGGTACAACAATAAAACCGCGCCAGGTCTTGTTGCGACCGAAATAACGTTGATGTATTGGAATAGCCCAGCAGGAAAAATAGTTTTTCGTCACAATCACCATATGTAAACAACCACCAAGGATAACGGGGATAAGTAAAATCCCCGCGTGATAAAAACTATTGAGCATAAAAACTCCAGAAATGAAGACCTGTAAATAAAACAAACCCTGCAAGTGTTGTACTGACGATAGTACTGAGATGTTTGAACTTATAAAACGGGCGATCCCATAGCATGGCGATACTGAATGCAAGAAGCGCTAATGTCAGTAAAAGATGGGTCAGCCCTGGCGTTGCCACCAAACCTACCAAAGCGTAACCACTGACAATAAATAAGCTCCAGAATACCGGCATACCAAGGTAGGAGAGTCGATCTTCATCCTGAATATTTCCGACTTCATTAAATACGGATAATCTCAGGCAACCGCTAATGATCATTAAGATAATAAACAGGGAATACCAAGATTGATAACCGGAAAGGTAGAGGATAATGGCTGGAGAGATCAAGTAAATAAGTTGATCCATAAATCCATCAAGATAACGACCGAATGGGCGCGCAATATTTAAGTGTCTGGCTAGCATGCCATCAAGCGCATCGCCAAGCATGGCAAGATACAAAAACGCAATAGCTAAATAATACCAATGTTGTAATGCGGCTGCGACGGCAAGCGCGCTAAAGACCGCCCCAACGATAGTAATATAGTCTGCTTTGTTTAGATGAATGATGAAATGATTATTATTCATAATTTTTCCTTGTGTGGAACGGAAGATAATTGGCCTTTACCGAGCATATTGATCAGCGCGATGCGGTTTATTTTGCTGTTATGACGAATGTCAACAGGGATAGGATTAGCACAATAAATACGAGTAACCTGCGTGAGATCCAGCTCGTCTAAAATAGCGGGTAAATCTGTCGGTAGTGTGGCACTTTCCAGTATCAGGGCGGCTCCACCTAAAGGATGTAACACGAATGCGCTTTGAGTGACCCCTGGCAGTTCATTGATCCTTTTTTCCAGTACGTAGGGATGGATGATATGACCATCATCTAACACCACTTTGTCTTTTACCCGCCCAAGTAGCCAGAGCTGTCCTGTCGTATCCAGATAGCCGATGTCACCGGTACAGTGCCAAATGCCTCCCTGTTTACGTGGGAGTTTGTTTTTTTTCGTTGCTTGAGGATTATCAATATAGTCTTTGAGCACATGAGGCCCGGCAACCAAGATTTCACCGACATTACCGGCAGCTAGTGGGGTAATTTGTTGGGGGTTAGCCGTTATTTCCCGGATACATATTTCTGCTTGTGTAACCGGTTTTCCGACCAGATAACCATCATGAGTTGCCCAGTGGTTTAATTGAGTCGTCATTTCGACGGTACTGATCGGTTCAACCTCGGTGGAACCATAGACCACTAAATGCCGAGCATATGGAAAGACGGTCAGGCAGTTTTCAAGCAGAGCCTTGTTAGCAGGCGCACCACCTACGATGACTGTTCGCACGTTGGGGAATGACAACCCTTTGCTCTTAGCATAACCGGTGACTTTGTTCATATAGGCGGGAGCACCACTGAGGCATGTAACACTTTTGTCTTGCACTTGCTTGACGATCTTCTGCGGATCGACAGTTGCGGGATGGGCAAAGTCAAAATCAGGCAGAATACTGCTGTTGCCGCAGCATAATGAGTGCAGCACCATAACGGGGAAACTGTGTAGATCTATCTCATTCTTCCCTTCGATAAAAAGTGCTGTTATGGCATAAAGTTGTGCTAGCAAGCTGTCATGAGTGCGGTTTGCGCCTTTGGGTGTGCCGGTAGAACCCGAGGTAAAGGTAATTAACCCAGTTGTATCCGACGGTAAATCTCGGCAGATAAAGCTACTCAGTGGTAAATGTTGATTGGGTGTTTCCAGCACTTTCATGCCCAAGATACGTTGTCCGATGACAAAACGTCGCAGTCGCCACAGTTCAGGGATCAGAAACCAGAATTTTCCTAATGTAGGTTGAGTGATCACCGCCGATAATTTACTGTGGCGTAGTATCTCCCTCAGTTGCTTTTTGGCAAGCCCGCGCTCAAGCATAACGGGAACTAGTCCTAGCCCCAGAATGGCGATAAGCAATGGATAAAGTACTAAGCTTGGTTGGATAATCACTAACAAGCGATCGCCAGCGACGAACCCAGCTTGAGTTAACTGATACTGGAAATGGGAGGCGTGAGAAAAAAACTCCTGAAAGCTTAAACCGTTACTATGATCCCGTGAATGTGGCGTTTGCAGGGCTAAATGCTCAGGATGTTTTTGGGCTGCATCGACAATTGGTTGACAAATATTTGTCATGCGATCCTCCTGTAATAAAGCGCATATTGATGCTTGGTGGCAGCAGGTGTATTGAAAAGCCGTTTTGCGGTTTTGAGCGATGTATTATCTTCACGCATCATGGCCCCTCCTAGACGAGGGTGAATACGTCTGGCACTCTGTTCAAATGAGTGGTATAGCGTGTTGTACAGCCGACTGCGCCGGTATTGCGGTGCGACTGCCACGGTTTTCAGCAACCCGATAGCGGGCTGACCTTTTTGCAGGACTGACAGACTCAAAATTATCCCGGCAATTTCGCCACTAGGAGTTTTAGCCAGAAATGACGCAGGGTAATGGCAAAAAGGTTTGATAAACTCCTTACCACAATGCTGCTGAAATGTGGCCCAAGACGGGGTGGTATAAGCGAAATTCTCACCAAACACCGAGTCGATAAAAGAATAGAGTTTAACTTGCTCTTGCATCCATAATTCAGGCGTTAGCGGCAATAATGTCGCTGGAACATCAGGAAGTCTTTGTGCGCGTTGATGAGCCTGCCGAAAGTTGCCTTCTATTGCTTGGGTATCGTCGAATATCGAGGTATAGCGATAACGGATATCAAACCCTAATTCTTTCAACAAAAGGTGATAGTAAGGAGGGTTATAAGGCTCATGTTCAAAGGGAGGCACATCAAAATGATCAAGTCGAACGCGGTAGTGTCCGAAAGTTGAAAAGTTAATCGGCCCGTAGAGATTGCACGCACCATTTTCCTTGGCCCATTGTTCTAGAGCGCTAAACAACATGGTGTTGCTTGCTATGTCGTTATCAGTTTCCCAAAAGCCAAAAAATGCGGCAGATCGGCCATCAACTCTATGAGGTACTAAAAAGCCGACAAGACGGGCTTTCCCTGGAATGCAGCCAATCCAGGCTTTACTGTGATTAAACCAAGAATTCTTCAGGCTGAATTGCTGTTGTACTTTTTCCCGGTCTTCACCAGGCCATAGCGGCCAATCGCGATAAATACTGGGGGGAAGGTCAAGAAAACCTTCAGGTAGTGGATTGGCTGGAGACCATTCTCCTATGAAGATATTAGACATGTTCACTCCTTGATGTCAGCTCTTCTACAGTGGTGTCGTGCAAGCGGACAACAGTCCCAGTTGCTCCATCCATGTTTACCCGATCGCCATCTTTCAAAATTTGTGTGACGGCGGGAATGCCGACGATGGCGGGGATCCCCAGTTCACGAGCAACAACGGCGGAATGTGAAAGTGTGGAACCGCGTTCGATTAGTAATCCACCTGCTGTAGGGAATAACGGTGCCCAACCGGGATCGGTGCGTACAGTACACAGGATCTGCCCTGCCAGCGACATTTCATCTTGTGGGTTTTTAATTAATCGGATAGTTGTTTCAACTTGCCCTGGGTAGCAACCTATGCCTTGTAGCACGCTGCTATCAGTAGGGGCCTGTTTTTCCTGATAGGGATAGCTGTAATCTTGCTGCTGATACAGTGAACCTCTAATGAAAAAGTGATGAGCTGGTTCATCCTCTGTTTCGTAGTTGGCATATTCTTGCTTGCGCATAGCAACTAAAGGCTTAAGTTGGGTCTGTATTGCTGTTCCTTCGTAGCCGCTGTAGATCTCCTCTAACGTGAGATAAAAAATATCGCGGGGTTCAGCGAGTATCCCTTCTAAGGCATATGCCTGACCAAGTTGTAGGAAGATATCTCGATACAGCCCGAACATGCGAGTTCGGGTGAAGCGCATATTTTCCCGGTGGCGTATTGCTTGACGCAATTTTTGCAAATTCTTTTTGAAGGCGTTCATCCGCTTGGAACCGAGTCGTTCCTGTATTTGCTGAAATGCGGTATTTTCGGCTTGAGTACGCAATTTTCTTTCCCGGCTGGATAACGTCTCTGGTGTGAGGGTATCGATAGCAAGGTAGTTTTTTAGTATCAGAAATAAAAAACTGGGATCTTGTTTTAGTGTGATGGTTTCCAGCTTCAATTCACCCATCGTGCGATCGCCATATTTTTTAATATAATCAATGCACTGCTGGTGGAATGATTCATCGAGTTGGTGTACTTGGGTCAACAGGGTACGAGCATCACCGTGGATCAATAGGCTGCATAACTCAGAGTGCTGGCGTACATATTGGCACATTTTTAACAGCACTTTGGTCGGCTGGGTACTTTCGATATCTTCATCCCCAGAAAGAAGATCACCTAATAATGCAGATGAGTTTTCAATACCGGCAGCAATTAGCCCCCGATGTACACGGCCATTAAACATCATCACGTAGAAATCGTTTAAGATCGGTGTCGTCCAGCGTCGTAGCAGATGTTCATCCAGATATTTTAATTTTTCGATCAGTTGGCCGCTGTTGCAAGTATGCAGCTCTGCTTGTTTTATAGCGGCGGCATGCCATTTAAACTGTTCTAAAAATAGTTCTACCCGCTGATCCATCGTTCTGAAAGCATATAGCAGGCGCAGAAGCGCCCATCCCATCTTTGGCAGTTTTTTTATTTTATCGCCCAGCGAAAGTGCTTGATCTTCAATAAAATCAACCGGATCTTCTAGCCCCATCATTCTTTCCATATCTTTTTTATTGGTTTGGAAAGCGGGAAGTAATAGGAGTCCTTTGTACCAATTGTTGATGTTGTAATAGATCCTACCTTTAACTAAGCCGAGCATATTTTCCAGCATAGAACGATGCTGATTAACCTGTTTATCTGAGCAACCTAAAGCACGTATTGTCTGTTCATAAACGGTGGCATAACCTGCCCGGGCAAAAGAGAAAGTCAGTGGTGTTGTTATTCCACAATAAGATTCCTGAATATTGGAATTATCGAAAATAATATGACGTTCGCTTTTATCGTCCAGACGTGGCAATCGGGTTATTGGCCGGGTCTGTAGAATAAAGATTTGATGGTTTTGAATCGTCCATTCGATATCTTGTGGACACCCTTGAGCTGCTGCAATTTCTTTGCCAATATCTCGTAATGCATAGATTTTATTATCGAGTAAGGTCGGTTCCCACTGTTTTTCTTTCGCGACGGGTATTGTTACTGTACCGCTGCCGTTGGTGGTATTGAAAACAGTTGCTGTCTCTTTTTGTGTGATATGACGTTCGATCTCAGGTGTGGTGAGATGAACTGAAAATTCATCGGTATCGCATTCGCCGGAAACTACGCCTTCTCCGGTGCCCCAGGCGGATGAGATTAGGCAATGTTGCCTGCTACCCGTAACAGGGTGTGCAGTAAACATGACACCGGAAACCTCACCGGCAACCATGTTCTGAATGATGACAGCACTACTGATATTGCCCATCGGTAGCCGTTTGTGTAGGCGATATTGTAATGCACGCGTGTTAAAAGCTGAGGCCATCACGGCACGTAAGCTATTGGCAAGCGCTGATTTACCCCGCTGAAATAGGTAGCTGTCCATCTGCCCGGCGAAAGAAGCATTGGCGGCATCCTCACCAATGGCTGATGAGCGAACAGCGAAAAATTCATCTGGGTGATTCTCTGACAAGAGAGCTAATTCTTCTTCTAATTTAGTAGGTAATGGAATCGACTGTAGCCACTGACGCAATGGCGCGGCAATAGCGTCGAGTGTTTCCTGGCTGATATCATGTGGTACGGTAGCCAACTGCTCTATGATGTTGCTTGCAAACGTATCGTTGATGAGTAGGCTATTAAGTACCTCGCTGCTGATGACCCAATAATTAGGTACAGGAAAACCGTTTTGCGTAAGCCATAATAAATTAGCCGCTTTTCCACCTAAGGAATGTTCCGGCAATGCAATAGCGTTATCTTGCGTGTAGAGATATTTCATATTGTTCCACCAATACAGCAATAGTATACCTTGCTTACATCATGCTCTTATTTGTACGTAATATTGTTGGCGTGAATAGATCAATAAGATATGAATGTATTACAAGCTATTGCTGCACCCTTATTTTAGAGGAAGAGTAAATTAAATAGTTTATTCGGTTGATTATTAATTCCGTGTTAATGAAATAAGCCAGCGGAGCGTTTTCATTGTGCGCTCCATAAATGGGTAGCCAACAACATTGTGTGCCATCATGTAAAGCGGAATCCTTCTCATCCATAAATCATGCAGCGCTAATTCATAGCCACGATGCCAAATTATTGGATCGAGGGAGATCCCCGATTTTTGCTCAAGTTCAACCCGGTGTAGTTCAATATAATAAGCTACCTTATCTGCATCACTTTGTGGGTCTAAGCTAAAAGCCAGAAGTTCTGCCAGGTCGCGCTGGGGGAGATGCAAAGTAGACAATTCCCAATCCCAAGCGCATAAATGTAAGCCGGTTTCCTGTTGTCGGAAGGCAATATTGCGTGGGTTGAAATCACCGTGGATCAATGTCCTGGGCATCTGTTCGATCTCTTTCCACCAGGTGGAGGCATTGTCTACCCAGTGCTGGAAATCTTTATGTTCTTCGGCAGTGAACAACTCAGGGAACGTTTGGTGGATAAAATTGCCCAGTTTTTGCCACAGGGGCTTCATCTGTGAAACCGTATCGGCATTCGGAATTTGTAGTTGCGAGAATTTCCACGTGAGCTCTTCTTCCCGTCCCAACCAGATAGAGTGAATATCGGCTATTCCTCGGATGGCGGCTTCAAGGTGGCGCTGCTCCCAAGGTGTTTCCAGGTTAATATTGTTCATTAACACCATATCGTGGAGCAATTCTTCAATCAGGGCATAAGTTCCGGTTGCTTCGTTTTCAATTACACCATAGATAACTGGAATGTAGCGCATCAACCGTGGATCTTGCTGATTCATAATAGCCAGCTCACGGCTATGGCTTTGGTTAAATTCAAGCTGATGTGCAAAATCTTGGAAAACGGCAAACAACTCGGAAGAGCAGTGTTTGGCAATATCCAGTACCATCTCGACGACCTCTGTTCCCAAAGGTTTCAGTTTCAGCATTACGGGTAAATTATGCTGTGCGGATGTCGTCATGGAAAAAGGAAATAAGCCAATTAAACGTTCCGCATAATTCGAGCTCAGATGCGTCAGCATGCTGTGTTCATCACCGCCAGAAAATTTAGGATTGATCGTGGTTAAATGGGCCCCTTGTAACACAGGGTTAAAATCTGCTTGCTGGAAGAAGGAGAGATCAAGTTCCTGTGGGGTGTGTGCAGTGATATTGTTAGTGGTGACAGGGCGATAGCGGCCAAGTCTTTCATGTGATTGAGCGAATTCATCCGCAGCAATAGCTGACAATGTTGAAATATCAAGGGCCAGACAATAGCTGGCGATGATCTCCGCCAGGCGGGCGGTGCCATTTTCATCGGTGCAGCCCAACATGTTCAGACATTCACGTTGGTGTGGTAAATACGTTCCGCCACCGATAGTACCGATGATCAGAGAAGGCAGTGTAATACTGCAATAGACGCGGTTATCGGCAGTTAATGTCATGTGCAGGTGGGCGACTGACGATTCATGTACACAGGCAATATCCTGCCCTAGAGCGGTAAACATCCCGGCAATTACATTTGCGGCATTAATATTCATGCCGATCATCCCTGAGGCAATAGCTCCTTCGCAGACATGATGATAAGCCGTGACAAGTTGTTGTGGTGTGACTCGCAAGATTTGCTGACAGGATTCAGCATCTAAATAAACCTCAGCCACTACACGAGTTCCACGACCTTCGATGAAAGGTTGATAAGACACCTTTTTATCACTAGATGTATTACCATCGATCATAAAGTGACGTAGTGGTATAAACGCCATTTTGGCTAATTGCTGTTGGATCCATTGACATGCATACCAAGTGCAAACGGTGGTCATATTTTGACCTGCCGCAGCGGCTGTATTGTAGATAAATTGCAAATGGACGCTGCGACCAATGATATGTGGATTTATTTCCAACAATTGCGCATGTTTGGAATGGCGTCCTATTTCATACCGTAATTCGCTGATATGTTCTTTGATCCAATCACTGAACATAATGCTATGCGAGACGCTATGAAATTCAAAACGAGGGGCTCGTATCATGCGTTGACCGAGTACACGCGCGGTCGTCCCCCCTGATTGCGTAATAACGGAAGAACCACGGGATACCGAAGCAATCAAAGCGCCCTCTGTGGTAGCAAGTGGAGCATAATATACCCCTTGAGCGTATTGTCCCTTTATCAAGAGAGGGCCGGCGATCCCCACGGGGATTTCTATTGAACCAATAAATCCCTCAATGGTTTTTGTCAGTTTGGTCGCATCCAGATGAGTATCTGCCACGTGTTCCAATGCATGCCCGGTATGTTTTGCCAAATAATCCAGACGCTTTTGTCGCGCTTCCTCGGTGTAGGTGTAGAGGTGGCGGCGGGGCAATAGTTTTACTTGGGTTGTATCTGTACGGACGGTAGATGTTCCTTGGTGTTTTTTGATGCTGAATATGTCACGTGACAATTCTAGAATAGAACCTCGCGCACAGTTTTCTATGTGATCAGTGGTATTATCTGATGCATCACTTACATATGATGGGATATTCTTTTGCAACATAACTATATTTCCTTTAATGCCTAAGCAAACCCAAGCTTTATTAAGATGCTAGCAGTGCAAACTGAATAACCTAGCACCATGAATATTCCCACGACAGCTTCATCGCGTTTGCGATTCTTGATGGTGGGGCTATAGAGGAATTTGCCTAATTGCCATAGACACAACACATAACAAACGACCAAGATAATTAACGCCCATAACGCTATACCATCAGTGGTGATATTGATTAGCCAAATCTGTAACGCCAACATTACAGTGAGTAATGCCGCGATAATAGCAACGGCTCCTTTTCTGCCGAAAATAGATGAATAGGTCGGTATTTCCAGACGTTCTTCATCTGGGCCTTTGCACTTGCGTGTAATTTCAAAACTGAATCCAGAAAAGAAGCACAACCCCATTAAAACCCATATTGGAAAAGTGAATGTGAGGTTAGGACTGGCGATATTGCCTAACCACCAGATAATGAGTGGCATTACCAGCATATGGGAAATGGCATACCAAGTAAGGTGTTGGTTTAGCCATTCACCGATAAAGAATTCTTTCCCCATAAGACAGGTCCAGATAAAGACTAACAGCCAGGCAAAAGTAACTGAGCCAATTCCCCGATCTAGAAATAGACTTCCACCTAATTGTAATGCGATACAACAGATACCAAGTACCCGTAGATTTTTCAGCGTAATAATACCGCGTTGTAAAATCCGTTGTGGATGATGTTCACAATCCAGTTGGTAATCTTTATGCTCATCGAATATCCGTAATAGTAAAAAATAGGAGAAGGACATCAGGCAACCGAGAAGGATCTCCCATGTCAAAACTGGCTTTTCCCCTATTGAATAAAAAGCTACGGAATAGCTGATGATATAAAAGATAAAGAAAAGCGGCGCATTTTGTAGCGGGAAACGCTCATCCATCCATAGCTTTATCCTCTTACCAATGAATTTTGAATAAATATCTTGGCTTTCCATACACCGTTCCTATTTATTGTATAAGGATTAAACTATATACGTTTGTGACAATTCAGCCCAAGGATAATCAATCCAGAAGCAAATCTTAATAAATCCGATGCGTGCTTTTTAGCATTATCTCTCTCAATAATTTAAGAAATACATATGGACTGATGCCATACATTAAGCCAAAAGTTTGCAATCGGCTATAATCAGTATGTGTAAATTTTAATTTCATCATGCAACTTATGTTTACATTTTTTTCTATAACTGTATGTTTATGAGATGCTTTTGTTTCCATTGGGATTAAGGAATCATGGACTTTAATATCATATTTCAGACAGATATAGATAAGTTCTTCTCCGTTATCGACGACAACTTTGTTCCGTAAATAAATTTTTTGTGGGGGCAAAGTTACTACATATAAAATACCGGAATAAAGTAATGAATGATTAGTAATTGTAATTGAATTAGTGGTGGGATGTTTTGATTTAGCGCAGTTTATAGTCAGATATTACCCTCATAGTTAAAAGGTAAAATTTACAGTTAGGTCTGTATTGGATTCTTGATGTAGGATCGGGCGAATGCCGATATATTTTGGCTAGATAGCTACGTTACTTTATCAAGTAAGGAGTCTGAGCTGTGTTAGGAAAAATCCACAATCTTACTCTGCACTGGTTTATTACTGTCCGTGATAGTCATTTAGTTGTCAACCAGTATAAGCAGGAAGAGGTTAGTTTCAGCGACGAAGCCAATTATCTGGTTCTAATAGTTATTCGTACAGAATTAGGGTTGTGTGTTAAAAATTTGGTAGATACGATAGCGTTGAAGTTCATGCTTGCTGTTCTTTGTGCGGGTTTGTTCCAATTGGCTGAGTGTATAGAAGCGAGTTTGCCGGAGGGCGTGGATCAGCACGATCTTGCGCGATTATCATGTTGATCAGAGTAGAAATTCCTGTAGATGCAGCGGGAATAGATCAGTTATTACGGAAATCTTTTGATACCCCGGCAGAAGCGGAATTGGTCCAACAATTGCGGGAAGATGGATTATTGACGTTAGGGGTGGTTGCTACTGATGACGAAGGCCAGGTAATCGGTTACGTGGCTTTTAGTCCGGTGGATATTAATGGTGAAGATCACCAATGGGTTGGTCTGGCGCCGTTAGCGGTTGTTGAAGAATATCGTCGGCAGGGGATTGGTGAAAAGCTGGTGTATGAAGGTTTGGATAGCCTGAATGAATTTGGTTATGGTGTCGTCGTTGTTTTAGGTGATCCACACTACTATCGCCGGTTTGGTTTTACGCTTGCCAGTGAGCATCAGTTGCATTGCCAGTGGTCAACGTGTGAATCTTATTTTCAGGTATATGAATTAGCTGATAGTTCTTTGGCTGACCATAAGGGGTTGGTTACTTACTCCCCATACTTTGACCGTTTTTAATTGATGCTAAATATTCTGCTATACAGACGGGCTGGCAAATAACCAGCCTCTCTTTTTGCTGTTTACTTAATTGTTTTACTTGATATTCCAGCTGTGAGGCATTGGAGCGGTCTCCGGCATGACTACTGAAAACTAGCTGTAACGGTCCTTTCCCCCTCAGTGATTTGGCTCCTTTCCCGTTTTTATGTTGTGCAAAACGGCGGTGAATATTTGTTGTTATCCCGGTATAAAGCATTCCTGATTTTGTTTTCAGTAAGTAAAGAACCCATTGATTTTCAGCCATATAATTTTTTTCTGAGTTTTCTATTTTTGATATTTATATTTTACTCGAACATTTTTCTATATCATTTTTCTGAATAATTTAGTTTAAGTTATTACAATATAACAGTTTTATAAAACCTGTTACATATCAATTTGCTATACGTCGCATTGTTTATTCAAAAAAATTGAAATAGAATAGCAATAATTGCTAATTTTTATTCCGGCCTTTAGAGCATACTATGATCCACATCACAGAGAGTAACTCATTCCACTAAAAATTGATCAAGGATCATAATATGAAAAACGTAAAATATATCGCTGTTGCTTTAGCTTTAAGTGCTATCTCTTTTGGTAGTATGGCGGCAACAGAAGTTCAAACTTCTTCTTCCCCTAAAATTGGTGTAGTTTCTGTAACAGGGGCTGATACTTTGGAAACCCTAAGTACCGAATTGTCCAAAAAAGCTGACAAAGCAGGCGCATCTTCTTTCCGCATTGTCTCTGCCAGCGGTAAGAATCAATTATCAGGTGTTGCTGAGATCTATAACTAATTTATAGTAGAGCATACTGAACCCTGTCCCTGTCAGGAGATATCAGAACACGCCGTAGGATGATGTTTATCCCGGCGTGGTTCTGCGCTTCTAGGCAGATACAATTCTGCTATTGGAGAGAGAGTGAACGCGACTGAAAACTTTCAGATTATCCACAGATACCTCGCAAGACAGCATGTTCTAACACTTTGTACAGCAACCGGTGATGATATTTGGTGCGCAAATTGTTTCTATGTTTTCAATGCCGATGAAATAGCCTTCTGGTTTATGACTGAACGTCATACTCGCCACGGTGAAATGATACAGGTAAATCCACAGGTTGCAGGTACTATTGCCGGGCAGATTCGTAATATTGCACAGATAAAAGGTATTCAGTTCAAAGGAGAAGTCATTCGTCTTGAGGGTGAAAAAGATAAAGCGGCCAGAGCACGTTATTGCCGCCGTTTTCCTGTGGCAATTGCTGTTAAAACACCTATTTGGCAACTGAATCTCAATGAAATAAAGATGACTGATAATACGCTTGGATTTGGTAAAAAAATCTGCTGGCAGCGATAAAATTATCTTAATCTATGAATAATCTGGTTGTAGCTACCACGCCATAGTAAACCGGGTTCATAAAGATCTTGTATAAACTTGCCATCCACTAGCACATTAATATAGCTGGTAATTTCCCGTTGAATTTCGCTAAGTCCCTTTAGCCGATAACCCGTCCAAAGCCAAATGTCCTTGTCTGGGCACTCTGCTTTAACCCGTTTTACCAATTTCAGGATTGCGGATGTGTTGTGTGGATGTAGGGGATCTCCACCAGATAAAGATAGTCCTTGTCGTTTAATGCGTTTGTCCTGTAAATCAAAAATTACACGGTCTTCCATTTCCTGCGTAAATGGTTGGCCGGAGTGCACCCGCCAGGTACTTTTGTTATAACAACCGGGGCATTGATGTTCGCACCCCGCGACAAATAGTGTGCAGCGGGTTCCGGGGCCGTTGACCACATCAACAGAGTAGTATTGGTGGTAATTCACGTTGTCAGCCTGCCTTAAATTAGCCTAATTGCCCATTTGTCAGATGTTTTACTCTGCGTTTCACTTCTTCTTGTTTGCCTGCATTGAATGGGCGGGCATCGGGACTTCCCAGATAACCACAGACGCGGCGGATGACTGATACTCTGGAAGGTTCATGATTGCCACAACGTGGACAGGTAAACCCTTTACTGGTACAGGAGAATTCACCGGCGAATCCACAGTCATAGCATTCGTCGATGGGGGTATTGGTACCGTAATAAGGGACACGTGAGTAGCTGTAATCCCAGACATCTTCCAGTGCTTTTAGATTATGTTGCAAATTAGGATATTCGCCGTAACAGATAAAACCGCCATTTGTTAGTGGTGGATAAGGGGCTTCAAAATCCAATTTGTCATAAGGATTGACCTTCTTTTCAACGTCAAGATGGAAGCTGTTGGTGTAATAACCTTTGTCTGTCACTCCTTCAATCACTCCAAACTCAGCGGTGTCAAGGCGGCAGAAACGGTCACATAGATTTTCACTTGGTGTGCTGTACAAACTGAAACCGTAACCTGTCTCTTTTTTCCATTGATCAGTGGCTTTTCGCAGATGATCAACAATTGAGAGTGCTTTTACACGTAATTGTTGATCATCAAATAGATGAACTTGATTGCCATACAATGCGTTAATGGTCTCATGAATACCAATATAGCCTAGGGAGATAGAAGCCCGGCCATGCTTGAAGATTTCAGCGATATGATCATCGGCTTTCAAGCGAACCCCGCAGGCACCTTCCATATAAAGGATTGGTGCAACTCGTGCTTTGACACTTTCCAAGCGGGTAACACGGGTCATTAGTGCTTGCTTTGTCAGTGCCAGACGTTTGTCTAGTAATTGCCAGAAATGTTTTTCATCTCCTTTGGCTTCGATAGCTATCCGAGGCAGGTTCAAACTGATAACCCCTAAGTTATTGCGTCCTTCATGAATTTGTTCCCCCTTTTCCTCATAAACACCGAGGAAACTGCGACAACCCATTGGGGTTTTAAAGGAGCCTGTGACCTTAACCACTTGATCATAGTTAAGAATATCTGGGTACATGCGCTTACTGGCACATTTGAGAGCCAGTTGCTTGATATCGTAGTTAGGATCGCCGAGTTTGTGATTTAGGCCATCACGGATAGCAAATACCAGTTTGGGGAACACCGCTGTTTTGTGGTTCTTACCCAAACCAGTAATGCGGTTACGCAGAATAGATTGTTGGATTAGACGGGATTCTTTTGATGTACCCAGACCAAAGCCAAAAGTGACAAAAGGAGTTTGTCCGTTGGCGGTATGCAGTGTATTAACTTCATATTCCAGTGATTGAAAAGCGTCATAACACTCTTTTTCTGTTCGTACTTCGGCATAAGATTTTTTATTGGTGATATCCCACTCTTCGGCAATCGCCAAGTGTTTTTCATAGCTGGCTTTAACGAAGGGGGCTAATACTTCATCTATACGATTGATGGTGGTACCGCCATAAATATGGCTGGCAACCTGAGCGATAATTTGAGCCGTTACCGCTGTTGCGGTTGAAATGGATTTTGGTGGTTCTATTTCGGCATTACCCATTTTGAACCCACTGGTTAGCATGCCTTTTAGGTCGATTAGCATACAGTTAAACATTGGGAAAAAGGGGGAATAATCGAGATCATGATAGTGGATTTCGCCTCTTTCGTGAGCCAATACCACATTACGCGGCAGAATATATTGTTTGGCATAATTTTTAGCAACAATCCCGGCCAGCAGATCCCGTTGAGTTGGAATCACTTTGCTGTCTTTATTGGCGTTCTCATTGAGCAGGGGAACGTTACTCTGTTCAATTAAACCACGGATTTCTTGATTAAGTCGGCTGTGTAATTCTCGGACAGTATCTCTGTCGTGACGATATTGAATATAGCGATGGGCAAGGTGCTTATGGTTGTCTGCTATCAATTGCTTTTCTATTGCGTTCTGAATATCTTGTGCATCAACTTGCCTGTAGTTAGCCATTGATTGCGTTACTGTGGATGCAACTTGGATACAATACTCATCATCCGTCATGCCAACGGCAGAAGTGGCCCGTTTTACGGTATCTCTGATACGTGTTTCATCAAATGGTACCTGGTGACCATCCCGTTTTATCACAACAGTTTTCACAATATGACTCCTTGAGAATGTTATCCAAAAGGGCAACTATTCTCGTTTTGATATCCAGCTTAAAGATAGATATTACTATATATGGTTTTATTTTTATATTTAAACACAATATATAGTAATTTTCGGTGAGATAATCACGATCTCATTTGATCTGAAACAAAGAATGAAGACTTAATATTTAAGGTCCAGTGAGAAGTACAACCCCTTGGTCAGTAACTAACCAAGGGGTTGTAGAAAACAGGGCAGGGATTATTTACGAATCGCGATAGCTTCGATTTCGATTTTAACGTCTTTTGGTAGACGAGCTACTTCAACACAAGAACGTGCCGGGAAAGATGCATTGTGTTCTTTGAAGAATGCTTCATAGGTTGCGTTAACGGTACCGAAGTCATTCAGGTCTTTAACGAAGACAGTTGTTTTAACAATGTCACCTACAGTGAGACCGGCTTTCTCAACGATAGCTTTAACATTTTCCAGTGATTGACGAGCTTGAGCGGCGATATCTTCTGCGACATCACCTGTTTCTGGGTTGACTGGAATCTGGCCGGAAGTGATGACCATATTGCCTAGATCAACACCCTGAACATATGGACCAATTGCAGCAGGGGCTTTATTGGTATTAATCTCGTATGACATAGGTTCTCCTGTTAATGTGATAACTGAATGAATATTTCATTAAGGGTACTATTATAGTGTTCGCTTTTGCCTCAGCAACTGACATTAGATCATTTATTCGTTGAGTATCACCACATTGCGGTCAAATTCTTTCTCGCAGTATTTGCAGGTTAGCACCACATCTTCCGTTGTCACTTTGACTCGAAAACTGCTTTCTACGGGTTCATTGTGGCTGATGCAGTTGCTGTTAGGGCAGACTAATACGCTATCGATACGCTCAGGCAAGTTAATGGGGAGTTTCTTCACAACTTCATAGTCTTCAATACAGTTCACTGTGGCATTCGGCGCATACATAGCAAGTTGGTTAGCTTGCTGTTCTGTCAGGAATGTATTTTCGATTTTGATGAGATCTTTTTTACCTAGTTGATTGGAAGGTAAATTCAGGCCGATGGTAATGCGTTGATCGGTTTCAGTTAGCTTAAACAGAGAGAGTAGTTTGAAGCCGACCTGAGCCGGGATATGGTCAATCACCGTACCGCATCTAATCGCTTCGACTTGTAGTTTATGATCTTGGGTCATCGTGTTTTATATGAATACATTTTAGTGACAACTTTCTGTATTCATCCTCCAGAATATTATTAAGAATCGACACGTCTTCCATTTTAGGCGGTGGTACCTCGTTTATCCAGATAAAGCGTCGGTGATTCAGTACTACAAATTATTCCCAATCTCCTCCTGACAGGACAATCTATCAAGGAATATCAGAAAGCCATATCCCCGCAGAGAGCGTGAGTTAGCACAGAAATAGTGAAATTTCATTTTGAAGTACAGAAAGGCAGCGGTATGCCCCATGAAAGCCGGCTAGCTGGTCGAGAGATACTTATTTTAAATCAGGAATTAGGTGCGGAATGACGGTTAATAACTAAAAATATTACTTTTCTGTAAATATATTAAAAGTTAATAATAAGTTGGTATAATTAATAAAATGAAAAATAAATACTTGAAATAAAAAAAGCAAATTCATATAAAAACAGTATTAATTTTTTTTGAAATGATTTAAAATGAAAGCATGTTTTTTAATATATAAAAAATCCACTTATGAACACGCCATTTTCTATAAATGGGTGCTATTTCAAA
Source organism: Photorhabdus sp. RM96S (assembly GCF_042879335.1). Lineage (NCBI taxonomy): Bacteria > Pseudomonadati > Pseudomonadota > Gammaproteobacteria > Enterobacterales > Morganellaceae > Photorhabdus > Photorhabdus sp. RM96S. Next base: position 108,767 of record NZ_JBHFKT010000008.1, read on the forward strand.
AAGAAAATCAATTTACCCATGATATTACTTTTAAATGGAGAACATGGTTCGTTCAGTATTTAATCTTATAATGTGAATCCAAGGGAGATTAAAGAATGCTCTAATTGAGTTATATAAAATTCAAGAGTTTTTAAAAAATACTAAGAAACGTATCTATCTTTTTAACTTAAAAAGAGGGCTTGCAAAAATTAAATTTTATTTTTTAACTAAAAGTTATTTTAATTATACGGAAATATACCCGTGCTTATTGAAACTGTTTGGTTTTCCCCAAAATAAGGCTCATGGTATCAGTCATGGAAATATTCATTACCGATGGACAAAAAGCCGAACTTGAACACCTCCATCACACCTGTCGTGATAAGAGGGAATGTGATCGTATCAAAGCGATTCTGCTGGCCTCTGAGGGCTGGAGTTCAGTGATGATCGCTCAGGCTCTGCGTCTTCATGAAACGACCGTTAATCGTCATATCAGCGATTACCTTAATCACCGCAAATGGAAGCCCGAAAATGGCGGCTCTCAGGACTATCTCAGCGAAACACAGACTCAGGCACTTATTGCTTATCTGACTGCGAATCTTCTGCCCACCACACAGGTTGTTATCCGTCTTGTAAAAGAAGAGTGGGATAAATACATCGCTTTTTTACGGAAATATTACCGGAACTTGCCGGGAACCTGTCGTACCGTATTAATGACAACTTCCAGGTTTAGAATCCTGCATCTTCAAGTTAAGTGGGTATATATGAATAATAAATACGAAACGGTTATTGTCTTAGGGGCTGGCCCAATTGGTCTATTTTCTGCTTTTAAAATATTAGAAAATAATTTTGCGGAAAATGTATTGATATTAGATAAGCGATTTATTTCTGCTTACACCTTTAAAGGCTGGGCAGAAAGATCAATGGTTGTACAATTTCATCGAAAGCTTTTTTCTCTCTCTTATCTTCCAGAAATAGTGAAAAAGTGTCCTCATGGAGTACTTAAAGAAGATTATGAAGATAATCGGAAGAAGTATAGTGATTTAGATCACATGAGTATAAAAAACATACAATCCACCATTCTAGAAAATATGGAAAAATTTTATAAAAATCGTTTTTTTATGGTAGGATTAAAAGATATATCTTCTGACAATGATATTGTTTCAATTTCTATTTTTACAGAGCACTTTGATGATAATAGTATTTTAAAAAATTTAAACCCGGAATTAATTGTAGATGCAACTGGTTATCATTCCATCTTAATGAATAAAACAATAGGCATTCAATTCGAAAGTGAGTATGAATATGGTTCAGCTCTAAAAATGACCTGGCCAGAACATGAAATGTCTCATGTTGAAAATAAAAAAACTGAATTTCATGACTGTCATGAAAATACAATCTTTTTTAGCGAAGGAAACTCATCTGTAGCTGAATTCTCATATCCATCTGATAAATTTAGTGAATTTTTTGAAGAATGTGGGTATTCTATAAATCACACGAGTACTAAATTACCATTTCTGAAATTTGATACAACACCTTTTTCAATAAAATTACCACCATTCTTAGACAAAATAACATCTCTTAAGAAAGATCATTTTCTATATAAAAGAGCAGTTGACTTATTCAATACGATTAGAAGAAATAAACTTTCCGGTATTAATGGATTAGAATTCATTAATTACTTGCAAGGTTTCAATTGGTCAGAGGCAGACAGTCTTGCTTTAGTCGTTCGTAGGATAATAGATAAAAGAGTAACTATAGAAAACACATATGCTAATCTTGAAGAAAACTTTTTAGATTTAATGAAAATTAGAGTTATTTTTGTACCATCTAGAACCGAGAGATGGTTATCAACAAATAAAGTAACAACAAAAATTAATCTTATCTTTTCGAATGATAATAATTCATTACATAATCAAATTTCTTCAGTAACAGCTTGCGCTGTCGGAGATAGTCTAGCTAGCACAGACTTTAGACATGGTCTTGGCATCAATCGAGGATTTCACACTGCAACTAGGTTATTTCAAGATAAAACAGACCCAGAATTAGTAAGGCTTGAATTGATACAAAATAGCTATTCTATGCTAGATGTTATAAATGATAATTCAATATTTAGTAGAGCTATTTCGTGCAGAGATTGGCTTATCCTATAGTAAAAATCTGCCTTCATAGAAGGCGGAATTGATTTTGCTACAGAAGGACGTAATCAAATCTCTAAAATCAAGACGCTACCACTTCTAATAGGTTGTTTTCATTTAAGAATAAATATTATAAATGCAACCCGAATTCTGTTTAAGCCGTCACTGAAAAATCGTCTTCTGAATAGAAAACTTTCAGTGATGGCTTCTTCCATTTAAGGCAATAAACAATCAAACCGCCTAAAACGGTCAACATAAATCCTTTGATTACTGAGCAAGGTGGGAAAATCGTTCCCATTGAGGGATGAAAAAACGGGAGAAATCATCGACATCACAGAAAATCTCAGCTAACTTGTCTATAACCTGTTCCACCTCGGAGCTGTTTTTGGTGTGTACCAAAACTTTGCTCTTGGAACGCTTCTCGTCAATTTCTTATCCATAATTTGGGTTAATGTAAGGTGCGTGTATGTATATAGATATATTAATTATAATATCTGCATTTGCTGGAAGTATACTATCTGGGCTCTTTGGTGGGGGAGCGGGTTTGATTTTTACTCCTACAATTTATTTATTTTTATCTTATGCTAACCCAAATTCTAGTTATATCATGCAAACTAGCATCACAACGATGATAGCTTCTCTAATGATATCTGGTCTAGTTGCTATTGTTAAACATCACAAATACAACCATATTGATTGGAATGTTCTAAAATGGTCTTCTCCACTAATTATAATCGGCTCAATACTAGGTTGTTTTACCATGACTGTTGTTTCAAGCCAATTGGTTATATATGTCTTTTCTTTAGCAACATTAATTTTGGCGATTAGGTCAACACAAAAATTAATTTCCAATACCCAACAAAATAATACAAATAGAGATCTTGGCTGGTCATTTCGTTATATTGGTTGTTTTTTACTAGGATTAATATCAACTTTGTCCGGGGCAGCTTCATTTGTTGTTCCTTATTATGAGAGCATTGGCTTAAATATTAAAAAATCAATAGGGACAACAACTGTTGTAGTCTGGTTGTATTCTGTATTTGTACTAATATTTATGGTATCACTCGGCCTAAATAAAAACAACTTACCACCTGGAAATATAGGTTTTTTAAATTATAATTATCTCTGGCTATTCATAATACCAACAATACCAGGAGCATTGTTAGGAACAAAATTAGCCAATACGCTTCCAGAAAGAAAACTAAGAATTGCCTTTACAGTATTATTGTATTTTATTGGATTAAGTATGTTATTTTCGTAATACATTTACTTTTGATAACCTATATCCGATGGATTTCAAGATGCATCGCGACGGCAAGGGAGCGAATCCCCGGGAGCATAGATAGCTCTGTGACCGGGGTGAGTGAGTGTAGCCAACAAAGAGGCAACTTGGAAGATGACGGGTATAGGTAATTTTATCTTGCCCGTTAATGGGCAAGAAGTATTTTGGATTGACTTGAAAATTAATATGGTCAATTATATTCTCGAATTGAATATATTCTCTTTACTTTAATCATTCATTTAAAACTAAAGATAATAGAGCCTGACGAGCATAAATCCCATTTTCTGCCTGTTGGAAATAATAAGCATAGGGCGTTTTATCGACATCGACAGTAATTTCATCAATACGTGGCAACGGATGCAGAACTTTGAGGTTCTCTTTCGCTCCGATCAGATCGGAAGCACGCAGAACAAATTGTGCTTTTACGTTGGCATATTCGGATGGATCAAGACGCTCTTTCTGTACACGAGTCATATAAAGAATATCTAGCTCCGGTAATACTTCTTCAATATTAGCGTGTTGGCTGTAGGTTGCACCTTTTTCATTCAGCATATGAAGAATATGGCTTGGCATTGCCAACGCTTCCGGGGCGATAAAATAAAAGTGGTTGCCATTAAATTTCGCCAGCGCTTGTGATAGCGAATGGACCGTGCGGCCATATTTCAGATCACCAACCATCGCGATATTCAAACTATCCAGCCGTTGCTGAGTTTCCTGAATAGTGAACAGATCCAGCAAGGTTTGAGTCGGATGTTGGTTGGCGCCGTCACCGGCATTGATAATCGGAGTGTCACCGGAAAATTCAGAAGCCAGACGCGGGGCGCCTTCCTGTGGATGGCGTATCACGATGGCGTCAACATATTGGCTGATAACGGAAATAGTATCGGCTAGCGTTTCACCTTTCTTACCTAGGGAAGTGTTGCTGCTGTCTGAGAAACCGACAACTGAAGCGCCAAGGCGGTGGATTGCTGTTTCAAAAGAGAGGCGAGTGCGGGTGGAAGCTTCGAAGAAACAACTGGCGATAACCTTGGGTTTCAGCAATTCAGGTTGTGGTCTGGCTTTCAGTGCAGCAGCAGTCTGCAACACCAATTCCAGATCTTCGCGGCTCAGATCATTTATTGAGATGATATGTTTGCGATATAACGGATTAGCCATTTTTCACTCTCCTCTAATGCTGACATCCGGGTGGCGATCATGAATTGATTACCGGGCAAAAAAAAGCCCCTCATTGAGGGGCGTTAAATGATTGGTTTAGCAACGGGAAAACAATGACGGCTAGTTGCCTTCTTTTTTCAGGCAGTTGTGCTTTATGACAAAAATCAGCGCTGTCTTTCATGATTTCTCCCGGCAAATTGTGGCGCATTATACTCGTGAAAAATATTACAGCAAGCATTCGACCAAAGAAAAATAATATTGGCAGGATCATATCTTTAAAGACATAATCCTGAGGATATCCCAACTAATTAGATTTTAAGATCATTTGCTAGAGTTGCTACCATTACCGCTTTAATGGTATGTAGGCGATTTTCTGCTTGATCAAACACAATACTGTGCTCTGATTCAAAAACTTCATTAGTCACTTCCAGCCCTCCATACATATTAAACTCAGCAGCGAGTTGTTTGCCTAATGTCGTTTCTTCATTATGAAATGCTGGCAGACAGTGCAGGAATTTTACCTGTGGATTGCCTGTCATGTTCACCATATCCATATTCACTTGATAAGGTTTCAGTAGGTTAATGCGTTGTTGCCAAACTTCTTTTGGCTCGCCCATAGAAACCCAGACATCGGTATAAAGAAAATCGGTATTTTTAACCCCCTCGGCGATATTTTCCGTCAGGGTAATTTGGCCTCCTGTTTTTTCAGCCAGTTTCTGACATTCAGTCACCAGCGCGGCATTGGGCCAGTACTTTTCAGGGGCAATCAACCGAACATCCATACCCGTTAGTGCCGCGGCTTCTAGCATGGTATTACCCATATTGTTACGGGCATCCCCCAAGTAGGCGAATTTGATTTCTGACAACGGTTTTTCTGGTTGATGTTCCTGAATAGTTAGCAGATCTGCCAGTAGCTGAGTAGGGTGAAATTCATCTGTTAGCCCATTCCATACCGGAACACCTGCATATTTTGCCAGTGATTCAACGATTGTCTGGGCATAGCCGCGATATTGAATACCGTCATACATACGGCCAAGTATACGGGCGGTATCTTTGATCGATTCTTTATGACCAATCTGGTTGCCACTGGAACCGAGGTAGGTGATATTTGCTCCTTGATCGTAAGCTGCCACTTCAAATGAACAGCGGGTACGGGTGGAATCTTTTTCAAAAATCAGCACAATATTTTTGCCTGTTAACAGGGCTTTTTCTGTACCAGATTTTTTAGTCGATTTTAATTCAGCAGATAGTCTTAACAAGGCATGAATTTCTGCTGAGGAAAAATCAAGTAACCTTAGGAAATGACGCTGATGGAACGGATTCATTGTTTGGTGTCTCCGTATTTATTGTTTGCATTTAAATTCAATCTATATCTATAAAAATGCAATTTCAACTCCGTATTGGATTTCTTTGATGTAAACAGTGGTTAGCCCGCCTGTGGTGTGGGAGAATGAGTATTGGGACGGCCAACTGCTTGAGGATATTAGGTATGGCAAATCAAAGAGACTTAGAAGAACAACGCGAAGAAACGCGGCTTATTATTGAAGAATTACTGGAAGATGGTAGTGATCCAGATGCACTTTATACCATTGAGCATCACTTTTCTGCTGAGGATTTTAGTCTGTTGGAAAAGGCTGCGGTTGAAGCCTTTAAACTGGGTTATGAAGTGACTGATGCGGAAGAATTGGAAGTCGAAGATGGTACTATTCTGATGTGTTGTGATGTTATCAGTGAGTGTGGATTGAATGCAGAACTGATCGATGCCCAGGTTGAACAGTTAGTGAATCTGGCTGAAAAAATTGGCATTAATTATGACGGTTGGGGCACTTACTTCGAAGATCCTGATGAGCAAGATGAAGATGATTTGCCGGAGCAGGGTGAGAGTAGACTTCATTAGTATATACCCTATGGATTTCAAGATGCATCGCGACGGCAAGGGAGCGAATCCCCGGGAGCATAGATAACGATGAGACCGGGGTGAGTGAGTGCAGCCAACAAAGAGGCAACTTGAAAGATGACGGGTATAATCAGTATATTAAGAATCCTGTGTTAGTTCTGGTCGTGATTGATACATATGATTCAAAACAAAATAGTCCTTATCTGCTTTGGCGAATAAGGACCATTGCATTTAAAATAGACTATCTTATCAAACCATGTTCCCTGACTTTTGAAAGAATAGTTCCTCTCCTAATTTGGTTTGCTTCGGTGACTTCCCTTTTTAATTCTTGTCCTAGCTCATTAGAAACCAGATCCTTATGTTTTTCTGCAAGTTCGCTTAATTCTTCTGCGGTGTGAACAATTCCAGTAACTTTCCATGCCAATGACAGACCTTTGAATGCTACTTTTGCTACCGGATGTGGCACAACTGCGGCGGCGGTATCCAGTGTGGCGCCGACCGTTGCACCTAGCGATGCCCCGGTAATTAGCGTATCTGTTGCGACCTCTTTTAAATCATCAGTTGTTTTTTGCAGCTCTTCCAATTTTTCTGGGGTGACGGTAGCGGTAGCCGCACCTGCCTTAAATACCTTTTTTATACCGTCCAAGGTGAGACTAAAATTATTAATTGCGTCGGTGCCGGCGGCTTTTGTTAGCGCGGTTTTGTTGAGTTCACCTACATCGCCAGCCGCGGCAAACTCTCCGGCAGCTGCGACTAAACTTGCTCCTTCTTTTATTGCTTGAGCGCCAGGGACTTGTCCCTGTGCGAGATGTTCTGCGGCTTCTTTGCGTCCCGTTATGTTATGGGCCATCTGCTTAATCGGGTCATAGTTTGCTTTTAAAGCACTCGCTTTTTGAGTGATTTTGCTGACTTGTTGATCACCATAGGATTCAGAAGCAGGAGATGGCATCTGAGGTCTTTCAACTTGTTGATTTTTATGTTTATACAGTTCGTATGCTATACCGCCAACGCCTAATGCACCTGTTGCTACGGTTTTAAATATACGCCCATCTTCATCTATGCCAGTCATTGGATTATTTCTTACCATACGGTACAAATTCAGGCCATCTACTGTTCCAGCCGGGTCAGCGTTTAACCATCTACCGGCCCACGGTTGATAATAACGGTAGCCGTAATAGTACAGTCCCGTTGCATCACGCTCTTTGCCTGAATAACGAATGGTTTTGTAACCGGCTTCAACTTGGTTTCTCTCCGCCCATACTGCGGTGCCGCCATAGGGGTAATACTCTTCCCAACTGATAATTTCTCCATGAATATCCAGTTCTAATTCGCTGCTGTGTGTAAGATTATCGTAGTTATATCTGATTTGATCGTTATTTATACCGGTAGGTTGGCCCTTTTCCCAGTGTAGTACGCGTACTTGTGCTCTTCCTGCTTGCCCGACAGCAATAACTTGCAAGTCTTCAGTGATATTGGCACCGCTTTGTGTGGTGTGTAATTCCAATCCTGGCAGGTAAGTAACTCGTTGTTGTTGCGTGGTATTGGATGTTTGTTGTGCATTTATTTTCAGTAGCCGTATTCCGTCACTGTCATAGCGGTACCACTCGTGTGCGGTGTTACCACTTTGGTTCACTTGTTGTAGCTCTCCTCGTGGAGTCCAGTTTAAGGATTGCCCTGATAACAGACTGGTTTGATGACCACCAGCATCAAAGAATGTATCAACGAGATTGGGATCGTTGGTGAGCGTGCTCAGGACACCACGGTTATTACGGTTTGAGATAGTGATATTTGTGGTGTAGTTATTGTTACTTGCTGGAGCACTATGCCGGATTTGTGTCAGGTTGCCGCTATCGTCGTAAGTATAAGTGCGAGTATAGTTAGTATAGGTGTTGTCATCGATAGGAAGAGGGGTAATTAAAGGAGGAAGCTGGCTTCCTTGCTGACCAATGTTAGCCATTTCGCGGCCGGTTGCTTTGGTGAGTTGGTACAGAGAATCATAGGCATACGCATTTTCCGGTACTATTTTCTGATTACGCCAGAATCGGGTTGCTTCTGCATCATTACGAATATTGATCACATTGCCAACGGGATCATATTCATAACGTAAATCCTGTAGTGGTTTTGTACTATCTTTAATCCGGCGGGTTGTAATGTTAATTAATCGTTGGGTCTCTGGTTCATAGGTATATTCCGTAATAACGCCATTAGCGTGTTCTTCTCGTAATTTTTGTCCGGCTGCTGACCAGGTAATAGACTGCACAATAACTTTTTCGGATTGTCCTTTTAATGTTAACCAGCTACCTTTCAATTGACTTGCTATATCATAGGCTAGCCGCTGTATATTTCCCTTGGCATCGATTTGGGTTAGTAGAGCACCAATAGCATCAGTTTTATTTTGAGTCGTGAATATGTTGTCATTCAGTTTTGTACGCCAACTATTTTCATCATCACCGCGCCAATCAGCTTCCTGATCGTCGGCTATTAATTGACGGGATTGTGATAAGACCGCGCCGGTTAAGGACAAACTTTCCAATTGTACCAGCCCCGCCGTGTCATAATGGCGTATACATTGCCCGGCGAGATTCTGGTTTTTCTCTGCATCTGTATTGTTTGCCCAAATAAAGCGCTCTGTAGTTTTCTCGTTCTTTTGTATTGACTCGGTGACAGCCAGCAAGCGGCCGGGCAAGGTATTACCTTCATAGTGATGGGTCTGACGGGTGCCGATTGCATTGATAGTCAGTACTGGACGGCCTTCGATATCGTTCAAGGTAATGGTTCGGCCAGCATCGATACTTTCTTCACGCAGAGTATTACCAGCGAGACTAAAGATACGAGTGAAGTTTGAGCCACTCTGATTTTTATATCTACGTGGGTCCGTGCTTTTTACTTGAAATCCTTGAGTATTAAATTGATAACGCGTGATCAATTCGTTGCTATTGGTTTCATCAATTTGAGTACGCAGGTATTCCAGCGTACGTATATTCAATCCTCGATTATCTCGTACGCTGACAGATGGAGTATTTCGGTTAATTGCAGAATTGTAACGACTCATATTGCAGTTCCTTAATGTTGTTTTAATCTGTTAGCCGGTTTAATAGTAACGGCCTGAGATTTTACTATGGAATGAGTAAAATCTTTAACAGAATAGCGTGATAATTTTTGAGGTTGACAGTATGAGAATTAATATTCCAATAGATAAGGATAGAATACTAATAGGGAAATAAATTATTGTTATTAAATGATGTTTTTACACCGAAATAAATATTTTAATTATTTAATTGTGATTAAGGTAAATTAATTAATAACTGCATTGAATATATATTTAAAATAATCGTTAACGAGAAGAGATTAATTTCATAATGATTGAAATTTTTTGAATGTAAAAAGAGAGATAATTAATTGATAAATAGATAACCACCTCTTGTAGGAAGAGGCGGTTATTTTCTTATTTAGAAACATCAGTACCGAAATATTGAGTGGAAATGCGTAGATAGGTGCCATCGGCTTTGATATCGGCTAGTGCCTTATCGATAGCGGCTTGTAATTCTGGCTCGCCTTTACGAATTAGCACACCGACTGGATCGCCATTGGGTTCGGACGCGACAACTTTTACCGGTGCATTGGGTTTGTGTTTCCTAAAATCGAGATAGGACAGATTATCGTTGATAGTGGCATCAGCCCTGCCCGTAGCAACTAAATCGATTGCCTGATTAAATCCTTCGGTAGGGACGATTTCCGCACCGAAACGTTTTGCTAACTGGGCGTAATTACTGGTTAAGCTATGACTTGAGGTTTTACCTTTCAGATCGCTAAACGTTTTTATACTGTCATTATTTTGCCGGGTGATAAGTACGGCTTTAGATATGATATACGGTGCGGAAAAGTCATATTTCTTTTTGCGTTCTGGCGTAATAGCGACCTGATTGAGTACCGCGTCATAGCGTTTGGCATCAAGCCCGGCAATAAGCCCATCCCACTTGCCTTCGGTAAACTGGGCTTTGACATTCAGACGTCGTGCGATTTCGCGGCCAATATCAATATCAAATCCAGTTAAGGCTCCTGAAGCATCGTGATAAGTAAATGGTGGATAGGTTCCTTCGGTAGCAATTTTGAATACGCCTGCTGATTTAATGTTATCAAGGCCAGATTCTGCATTAGCAGAATATGCAATACCGAATTGAATGACACCCGCTAATAATGCGGTAAACAACATTTTCATTTTCTTTCTCCAAACTGTTAAGAAATCTATTTGATGGTAAGATCAATGACGGCAAGGTTATTTTAACGGTGGGTTATATCTCCCAATCCGGTAAAGTATTGGTTAAGGTTGAAACGAATTCCACAGTACGTTGTTTAAGGGCGCGAGTGAAAATCGTTTTCGACGTTCCCGATTCGACGATCTCCCCGGATTCTAAAAATATGACGTCGTGGGCAAGATTTGCTGCCAAACGCAGATCATGGGTAGCCATTAACATTGTAGTTCCCTCTTTGGCCAATTGCTTTAATACGGCAACAACTTCCTGTGATAATTCCGGATCAAGTGCGGAAGTTGGCTCGTCGCATAATAACACTTTAGGTGAAGGTGCCAGTGCCCTGGCAATCGCTACGCGCTGTTGCTGACCACCGGATAGTGTGGTTGGAAAGACATCGGCCTTGTGTGACATGTCAACCTTTTCCAGTAGTTCAAGCGCTCGTTGTTTGGCCTGTTCACGTGACCATTTCTGAACCCAGATTAACCCTTCCATGATGTTTTCAATCACGGTGAGGTGAGGGAAAAGCTGAAAGTTTTGAAACACCATGCCGGTTTGTTGGCGGATCCGTTGTATATCCTTGTGAGCAATCCGTCCTTTGCCGGTGAAGGTCATGCTTTCATTGCCGATCTGGAGCTTTCCAGCCTGGGGAGTTTCTAATAAGTTGATGCAGCGTAATAGCGTGCTTTTGCCACTTCCAGACGGGCCAATCAGTGCGGTCAGGCTGCCTTCCTCAATGGTAAGATCGATTTTTTTCAGGACCTTTTGCCCGTCAAAACTTTTTTCAATGCCGGAGAGTTGAATCATCTTTTAATTCCTGTGTGTCACTCTTTTGCGAAAACTTCTTTTCCAGATGGGCTTGTAGTGATGACAATACTGAACTGATTATCAGATAAAGTATTGCCGCCTCAGTATAAAGAATGAGAGGTTGATAAGTCACCGCTGCAATACGTTGTGCAGCAAGGAAAAGCTCCGGTACGGTAATGACTGAGGCTAGTGAAGTATCTTTCACCAGTGAAATAAATGTGTTTGAGAGTGGTGGGATAGCGATTCTTGCGGCTTGAGGTAGAATGATCCGACGCAATGATTGTGTCCAGCTCATGCCGATAGAATAAGCCGCTTCCCACTGCCCTTTTGGTACAGACAATAAAGTGGCGCGAATTATCTCAGAGGTATAGGCGCCAATATTTAACGTGAAACCAATCACTGCCGAGGTAAATGCGCCTAACGTAATGCCAATGCTAGGTAAGGCATAAAAAATAAGAAACAGTTGTACCAGCAACGGTGTGCCGCGGATCAGCCATACATAGAATTTGGCGACAGCAATAAGTGGTTTCGGCCCATAAAGCCGGATGAGCGCAACAATAAAACCCAGTATGATACCGAGAGTAAAGGTAATAAGAGTTAGTGGAATAGTGAAAGTAAAGCCCGCATAAAGCATAGGCCAAAAAGAATCGAGTACTAGATTAAACCAGGAGGGCTCCATATATTTTCCCTATTGTGTGTAATATAACAATATATTTATATGTGATTTTTTTAAATATCATATTGCAAGCTGTCAATTTATATATATAAAATAAAGTTATATCATATGGTTATTTTGGATATATAAAAAAATTTATATAAATTAATATATATAATATTTGTCTAAAATATTTTTTGATTACTCGATTCAACATGGTTGATGATAAAGTTCCCTAGTTAGCGTTTGTATTCAACTTTTAGGGAACTGTCTATCTGAATAAGATAATCTTTCACTTATTTGGGAAGATTATCGCCAAAATATTGAGTCCAGATACGCTGGTAAGTGCCATCGGTTTTGATGTCAGTTATTGCTTTATCAATAGCAACTTTTAGTTCTGACTCGCCCTTGCGGAGCAAAACCGCGGTTTGAGCTGCATTGGGGGTTGCTGCAACAATTTTTACTGGTGCGTTTGGCTTATGCTTCTTATAGTCCAGATAAGATAGGCTATCATTAATAGTGGCATTGGCTCTGCCGGTACTAACCAGTTCGATTTCTTGACTAAATCCATTAGTGCCGATAATTTCTGCGCCATTATCTCTGGCTATTTGGGCGAAGTTGTTGGTTAGAGTATGTGCTGAGGTTTTGCCTTTTAAATCGCTGAATTTTTTTATGTTATTATTATCTTTATTAATGATAAGTACCGCTTGCGATGTGATATAGGGGATGGAGAAGTCATATTTTTTCTTGCGCTCAGGTGTAATTGCAATTTGATTAATTACTGCATCAGAACGTCCGGCATCCAGCCCGGCAATAAGTCCGTCCCATTTTCCTTCAATAAATGTTGGTTTGACATTCAATCGGTGTGCAATTTCACGGCCAATATCGACATCGAAGCCAGTTAAAGTACCCGAGGCATCGCGATAAGTGAATGGTGGATAAGCGCCTTCCGTTGCTATTCTGAGTGTGCCGGTGGATTTAATCTTATCAAGGGTTGTTTCTGCATTAGCTGAATATACGAGACCGAATTGGATAGTGCTTGCCAATAATAGGGTAAGAAGTGTTTTCATTTTTTTTCTCCGGGTAGTTATAAATTAGTGAATTAATTTATTATTACCTTAATAATTCCCGCTGAAATAAATTGTTCATAACAATAAATAATTGAGTATTTAATTGGACTAGAATTACATTATTGGTTTCCTTTTTACTTGTAATAATGTGTTTATATGATTTTACTCTCTGTATAATATGCTAAATATAATGATTTATATATAAAATAAAATTATATCATATTGTCATTTAAGATATGTAAATTTAAAAATGAATAAAATAAATATTCACTTATATTAAGGAGGTAGGTGTTGTTATTTTCAATATTTTTGATGATGTTTATATAGAATGAGTTGAATTTATATTTTATTATTAATTTTATCGTTTACTATTTAAATTAAAAAGCCACTGCAATTCATTGTCAGTGGCTTTGGTGAGAATTTACTTTTTGAAGATATTACAACGCGGCAATTGTTTCTTTCTGAGCCAGCAGCTTCTCTTTGGATGTATTGCAGCTTGCCAGACGTTCACGCTCTTTGGCTACAACGGCTTCGGGCGCACGGCTAACGAAGCCTTCATTTGACAGCTTACTTTCAATGGTGCCAATCTCTTTATCCAGCTTCTCAATCTCTTTATTTAAGCGGCTTAGTTCAGCTTCTTTATCGACTAAGCCAGCCATTGGGATTAATACTTCTGCACCATTAATCAATTTAGTGACAGAAATCGGTGCTTCTTCACCCGTAGACAGAAGAGTCACAGAAGATAAGCGGCCCATTGCCTGAATAAAATTCAGATTTTCTGCTACACGGCGTTGTGCGCCAGCATCGGCATTACGCAGCAGAACTTCCAGTGGCTTACCCGGTGCGATATTCATTTCAGCACGGATATTACGTACTGCAATAATCGCTTCCTTAATCCATTCCAGATCGGTCAGTGCCAGTTCATCAGTTTTTTCTTGAGCAAATTCTGGGAACGGTTGCAGCATAATGGTATCTGCCTCAATTCCCTTCACCATTTTCACTCGCTGCCAGATGGTTTCGGTGATAAATGGAATAATCGGGTGAGCCAAGCGCAGTAATCCTTCCAGAACTTCAATCAGCGTATGACGGGCACCACGAACTTCTGCTTCTGAACCTTTGTTAATTGCCGGTTTAGAGAGCTCCAGATACCAGTCACAGAACTGGTTCCAAGTGAATTCATAAAGAATATTGGCCGCCATATCGAAACGATATGTGTCTAGTGCTTCACGGTAGGCTTTTACTGTCTGGTTAAATTCAGCCAGAATCCAACGATCAGCCAACGATAGCGCCATTTCGCCGCCATGTTGGCCGCAATCCTGACCTTCTGTATTCATCAGAACAAAGCGGCTAGCGTTCCATAATTTGTTGCAGAAATTACGGTAACCTTGCAGGCGTTTCATATCCCAGTTGATATCACGACCTGTTGAGGCCAGCGCTGCTAACGTAAAGCGCAGGGCATCGGTACCATGCGTTTCAATACCTGCCGGGAACTGTTTTTCGGTACGTTTGCGGATTTTTTCAGCCAACTGGGGCTGCATCATATTGCCGGTGCGTTTTTCCAGCAGTTCTTCCAGAGAAATACCGTCAACCATATCCAGTGGGTCAATAACATTTCCTTTGGATTTGGACATCTTCTGACCTTCTTCATCCCGGATAAGACCGGTCATGTAAACAGTCTTAAAGGGAACCTGAGGTTTGCCATTTTCATCTTTGATGAAATGCATGGTCATCATGATCATGCGGGCAATCCAGAAAAAGATGATATCAAAGCCACTCACCAACACATCGGTTGGGTGGAAAGTTTTCAGCGCGTCAGTTTGTTCAGGCCAACCAAGGGTAGAGAAAGTCCATAAACCGGAAGAGAACCAGGTATCCAGTACATCTTCATCTTGGTTTAAAGAGATATCTGAGCCCAGATTATTTTCACGACGCACTTCTTCTTCACTGCGGCCAACATAGACATTACCGTTGGCGTCATACCATGCCGGGATGCGGTGGCCCCACCATAATTGGCGAGAGATACACCAATCCTGAATATCGCGCATCCAGGAGTAATACATATTTTCATATTGCTTAGGCACAAACTGGATATCACCATTTTCAACGGCTTCGATAGCCACTTTCGCCAGAGGCGCAGTACGGACATACCATTGATCAGTCAGCATAGGTTCAATAACCACACCGCCGCGATCGCCATAAGGAACGGTTAGATCATGAGCTTTAATTTCAACCAGCAGGCCCAGTCTTTCGAACTCTGCCACGATAGCTTTACGGGCAGCAAAACGCTCTATGCCTTGATATTCAGCCGGAATATCAGAGCTGTAAGTGTCAGAAATCTCGCCATGAGTATCGAAAACTTCTGCTTTATGGCGGATGTTGCCATCAAGAGTCATGATATTGATCATCGGCAGGGCATGGCGCTTACCGACTTCATAGTCATTGAAGTCATGGGCAGGCGTAATTTTTACGCAACCGGTACCTTTTTCCATATCCGCATGTTCATCACCGATAATAGGAATGCGACGGTTAATTAATGGCAGAATAATTTCTTTGCCGATTAAATCTTTATAGCGCGGATCTTCTGGGTTAACTGCTACGCCGGTATCGCCTAGCATAGTTTCAGGCCGGGTAGTTGCAACGATCAGGTAATCTTTCCCTTCTGCGGTTGTGACACCATCGGCCAATGGATAACGTAGATGCCACATAGAACCCTTAACTTCACGGTTCTCAACTTCCAGATCGGAAATTGCAGTGTGCAATTTCGGGTCCCAGTTAACCAAACGTTTACCGCGATAAATGAGATTTTCTCGATACAAACGGACAAAGGCTTCTTTTACGGCGTTGGATAGACCTTCATCCATAGTGAAACGCTCGCGCTCCCAGTCAACGGAGTTGCCCAGACGACGCATCTGATTGGTAATCGTGCCGCCGGATTCTGCTTTCCACTGCCAAATCTTATCGATAAATGCATCACGGCCATAATCGTGACGGGTTTTGCCTTCTTCTGCTGCGATCTTGCGCTCAACCACCATTTGAGTAGCAATACCTGCGTGGTCAGTACCGGACTGCCATAAAGTATTTTTACCCTGCATTCGTTGATAACGGATCATGGTATCCATAATGGTTTGCTGAAACGCATGGCCCATATGCAGGCTGCCGGTCACGTTTGGTGGCGGGATAACAATACAGAAACTCTCACGGCGGGTATCGCCGTTAGGCTTGAAGTAACCACTTTTCTCCCAATGGTTATAGAGAGGCTGCTCAATTTCTTTAGGATTGTACGTTTTATCGAGAGATGGCTCGGCTTGCGTTTGAATTGCGGGTGTTTTTTCCATTTTATCTTGATACTTAGTATGTTGGCGGCGTTGCCATGGTCAAATTAAAGCCGACGCTGCGATATGATTTATATCGTTCACGCGCCAACTGTTTCAAATTTTCATCTATAGGAACGAAGTCTATCACTTCATGGAAAGCGGTGGCAAAGTCTGCAAATTGCGGCAACAGATTTATTAGGATATCACGGGGAGCATTTCCCCGTTTTTGCGGCCAACATAACTCAACTGGTGCGCCATATCTTGGCCCTTCACCCGCAAGATTATGTGGGACGAACTGATGAGGCTCCCGTTGCCATAAGGCTTCATCTAACTTTTCTGCCTGTTGCTGATTTTCACAGGCAATTAGCACCCGTTTTCCTGCTCGCCATTGGTCAGCCGCAAACTGGCATGCCAGCCATTCGTGCGCTTGCAAATCTGCTTGAGGTGATGGCTGTTCCAGTAAATAAAACGTGGCACTTTTCATAATGTCTCTGTTACGGAGAAAGGGCATTGTCAAATGCCCTTTTAAACTAAGAGAGGAATCAAATCAATCGTCGTTATTGATACCGGTACTTCCTGCCCGATTTAATAGGAATTGTGACAGTAGTGCAACCGGGCGACCTGTTGCACCTTTTGCTTTACCTGAACGCCAGGCCGTACCCGCGATATCCAGATGTGCCCAGTGATATTTTGTTGCGAAGCGGGACAGGAAACAGGCGGCGGTAATCGCGCCACCCCCACTGCCACCGGTATTTGCCAGATCAGCGAAATTAGAATCGATTTGCTCAAAAAATTCATCGGTCATTGGTAGGCGCCATGCGCGATCACCGGATTGTTCTGAAGCATTGAGTAACTCATGGGCCAGGGGATTATGGTTGGATAGCAATCCACTGTAATGATTACCAAGAGCTGTTATGCAAGCACCGGTCAGTGTAGCGATATCAATGACCAATTCTGGATCAAAACGTTCAACGTAAGTTAACGCATCGCACAGAACCAGACGGCCTTCGGCATCGGTATTGAGCACTTCGACAGTCTGGCCGGATAGGGTAGTCAAAATATCTCCAGGCCGGTAAGCGCGCCCTCCTGGCATATTCTCACAGCCTGCTATGACACCGATGACATTGAGCGGTAATTGTAGCTCAGAAACCACACGCATCACGCCATAAACTGTTGCAGCCCCACACATATCGTATTTCATCTCATCCATGCCACCCGCAGATTTGATTGAAATACCGCCTGAGTCAAAAGTCAGCCCCTTTCCAACCAAGATGATGGGTTTGGCATTTTTATCAGGACTGCCTTTATATTCCATGACTGACATCAGAGATTCATTCTGAGAACCCTGACCGACAGCCAGGTAGGCATTCATGCCTAGCTCTTTCATCTGCTCTTCACCAATCACTTTTGTTGTAATATGGCTATTGGCCGAATCTGCGAGCTGGCGTGCCTGAGAAGCCAGATAAGCGGCATTACAGATATTGGGTGGCATATTACCAAGATCTTTGGCCGCTTTGATACCGGCAGCAATAGCAAGGCCGTGTTGGATGGCACGTTCACCACTGGTTAGCTCCCGACGGGTCGGAACATTGAAAACCATTTTACGCAGTGGGCGGCGCAACTCATTTTTATTACTTTTTAGCTGGTTGAAAACATAGAGAGATTCTTTTGCTGTTTCTACCGCTTGGCGCACTTTCCAATAATTATTGCGGCCTTTGACATGCAATTCTGTTAAGAAGCAAACAGCTTCCATTGACCCCGTTTCATTGAGAGTATTGATAGTTTTCTGAATAATCTGTTTATACTGGCGTTCATCCAATTCGCGCTCTTTACCACAGCCGATAAGCAGAATACGTTCAGATAACACATTGGGAACATGATGCAGCAACAGTGATTGACCAACTTTGCCTTCTAGTTCACCGCGGCGCAGCAATGCACTGATGTAACCGTCACTTATTTTATCAAGTTGTTCAGCGATAGAGGAAAGGCGGCGAGGTTCGAAAACGCCGACAATGATACATGCACTACGTTGTTTTTCCGGGCTACCGCTTTTTACACTAAACTCCATGCGTTCTCCTGAATCTTAAAGACAAAGACGGATGCTATCGCTAAAATATAGCGTTTCGCATTAATCTACCCCATAGAAAATTAACTATTTATGTTAAGCTAAACGCACTGTTTGTTATTATTTAGCTAACTATATAAGTATGTTCTGACTGGGAACCTAAATATGGAATGCTTCGATATCATTTTAGCAGTGAGGAAGCCAAACTGATGCACATAATAAATGGTATATATACAATGAAGTTAGCGATTTTCCTGCAAAAAGACAAGTTTTCACAGGCGTAATAAGCGTGATCATCATTAGATATCTGGTACGGGAAACCCTGAAAAGCCAAGTTGCGATACTCTTTATCCTTTTACTGATCTTTTTCTGTCAGAGATTAGTTGAAATTTTGGGTGCCGCAGTGGAAGGAAACGTCCCGGCAAATTTAGTTTTATCCTTGTTAGGATTAGGTGTGCCTGAAATGGCGCAGTTGATTTTGCCCCTGAGTCTGTTTCTTGGGGTATTGATGACTTTCAGTAAACTCTATACTGAAAGTGAAATTACTGTTATGCATGCGTGTGGTTTGGGCAAGCGTGTGCTGGTGGTTTCGGCGCTTATTCTGGCGTTGTTAACTTCCGCGCTAGCGGCAGTGAATGTCATTTGGGTCATGCCGTGGTCCTCGAAATATCAAGAACAGGTGGTGGCTGATGCTAAAGCTAACCCAAGCTTGGCAGCGATCATGGAAGGGAGGTTCAAACCTTCCGAGGATGGTAATCTGGTGCTCTATATTGGCAACGTGCACGGCAATAAATTTGAAAACGTATTCCTTGCCCAACTTCGCCCCGTTGATAACCAGCGTCCTTCCGTGGTGATCTCTAATGGCGGGCATATGGTGGAGCGACCTGATGGCAAACAGGTGGTCGTCCTTAATTATGGTACGCGTTACGAAGGCACTGCAATGCTGCGTGATTTTAGGATCACTGAGTTCCGTGATTATCAAGCGATTATCGGGCATCAGACTTCAATCGTAGATAATAATAAAGTTGAACAGAAGTCTATTATCCAGTTATGGCAGGATAATGATAAGGACTCCCGCGCTGAGTTCCATTGGCGTTTGACTTTGGTGCTCTCGGTACTAATTATGGCTATGATGGTAGTACCGTTAAGTGTGGTGAACCCACGTCAAGGGCGAGTGTTAAGCATGTTGCCCGCAATGTTGCTTTATCTGATTTTCTTCTTATTGCAAAGCTCTCTGCGTTCTAACGGTAGTAAAGGCAAATTGGACCCGATGATTTGGATGTGGCTGACTAATGGGACTTATCTGATGTTGGCGCTGGTTCTCAATATTTGGGATACGTTGCCGGTGCGTAGGGTCCGGGCTCGTTTCAACGGCAGAGGAGTAGCCTGATGTTTGGTGTATTGGATCGTTATATCGGTCGGACTATTCTACAGACTATTCTGATGACGCTGTTTATGCTGGTATCACTCTCCGGTATTATTAAGTTTGTTGAGCAGTTAAGAAAAGTGGGACAGGGGGAATATACTACTATTTCTGCTGGTCTTTATGTTTTGTTAAGTGTGCCGAAAGATATTCAGATATTCTTCCCGATGGCAGCTTTGCTTGGCGCCTTACTGGGGCTTGGTACGCTGGCAACCCGTAGTGAGTTGGTGGTTATGCAAGCTTCTGGATTTACCCGTATGCAGATTGCTGGCTCAGTGATGAAAACGGCTATTCCGTTGGTGATCCTGACTATGGTTATCGGAGAGTGGGTTGCGCCACAAGGTGAACAGATGGCGCGTAATTACCGGGCTCAGAAGATGCTTGGTGGTTCTCTGGTTTCAACAAATAAAGGTATGTGGACGATAGATGGGGACGATTTTATCTACATCCAGCGGATTGTGAGTGATACCGAGATTAAAGGCGTCAACATCTATCATTTTAGTGATGATAAAAAACTACTCTCTGTAAAGTATGCAGCCAGTGCGGTTTATGATAAGGATAACGACCTGTGGAAGCTTTCTCAGGTGGAAGAATCTGATCTGACAGACAGCAAAAAAATCACCGGATCACAACGTATTTCTGCTGACTGGAAAATTCTCCTGACGCCAGAACAGTTGAATGTGGTAGCACTTGAGCCTGAAGCGCTTTCCATCAGTGGCTTATATCAGTACATCAAGTACCTTAAGCAGAGTGAACAGGAATCAGGCCGTTATCAACTGAATATGTGGAAAAAAATATTTGCGCCGCTTTCAGTTGCAGTAATGATGTTGATGGCACTCTCTTTTATCTTCGGACCACTGCGTAGTGTGCCGATGGGAGTGAGGATGGTGACAGGGATTAGCTTTGGCTTCCTATTTTATGTACTTAATGAGATCTTTGGTCCACTGAGCTTGGTGTACAGCGTGCCAGCGGTTTTGGCGGCACTGTTACCAAGCCTATTGTTCCTTACTGTGAGTATTTATTTACTCCTTAAGAGACAGTAGTTTTTAGAAATCGAGGAACTATATCCTATGGATTTCAAGATGCATCGCGACGGCAAGGGAGTGAATCCCCGGGAGCATAGATAACGATGTGACCGGGGTGAGCGAGAGCAGCCAACACAGAGGCAACTTGAAAGATGACGGGTATATAGGGATAGGGTTTTTGGCTAAGAAACCCTATCCTGAGCATCTCGATTTTAAGATGTAAAAGGCTCAAGCTTGATGGTGATTCCTCGACAATGCAGTTACCAGTTGATTAACCCCCGTTGTTACGCTACTGAACTGGCTACGTTGTTTACGAGTGATCACCACAAACACTCCGATATTTTGTTCAGGGATCATTGCCATATACGTATTGAACCCACCGCCGCCGCCGGTTTTCTGATAAATACCCGGTATATCACCACGGCCGTTCATATAAACCCAACCAAGGCCAACGCCATCGGCCTGACCGGCAACATCCATCCCTTTAATTGAAGCTAGAGCGGAACGCTTAAAATAAATACCTTGTTCACGGCTTGCGGTCTGTTTACGTAACTGACTGTCTGATGATAAAAACTGCTGCATCCAACGCTGCATATCTTTTGGCGTTGAATAAATTCCCCCACTGCCTGCCGCAGCAATCGCATTAAGGCATGGACTTGGCTTATAACTTTCCATCAAACGAGCACACTGAGAACGGCTTGGCGTCAGTGTGGTGTCTTTCATGTAATAAGGGCCGGTGATCTTATCGTGTAACAAACGGGTATATGGCTTACCCGTAGCCTTAGAGAGTGCATCTGCCAATAAATCGTAAGCCAAATTGGAATAAGATGCTGTTGTGCCTGGTACGGAATCTAATTGAGCTGTTTTTAACCAAGCCCAGCGATTGGTTTGTGTAGGCCAGACAAAAACAGGGCGCCCCCATTTACCTCCCGGCTGCTCACGAGGTAAGCCACTGGTATGGCTTGCCAGGTGGAACAACCGGATAGGTTGAAGAGGGCTGTATTGGGGTACTTTCACGCCATAATAGCTATAGTCCTGCAATGGATCGGTGGAACGCAGAACCTCATCCTCTTCGAGCTTGATCATAACCTCACTGGTCATCAGCTTAGTCAGTGAGGCAATACGGATGATTGAATCGGGCTTTGGACGGATGCCGTTTCCCGGACGAGTTTCACCGAAACTGCGGTAAACCGTCTGATTATTATCAATCACCACCATCGCCATGCCTTGCGCATTGCTGCTGTTGAAAATATCCTGTGCATACTGATCAACCAACTGTGAAGCCAGCTTTTTAGTTCTCGCATTTCCTTCGAACACTTCCCATTTCAATGGTTGTTTCTTGGGTTGCAGAAACTTTGCCGAATATATTTTGTTTGAAGAAGAGCAGGCTGTAAGAGCCAACGCTATCGCAGAAACAGAGAAGATCTTAAAAAACTGTTTATTCATTTTGAATTGACCAATCAGGCATATTTCCAGTGAATTCACAAACAGGATAAAGATAGCAAAAGCGGCTATTTATTCTTTTTAAACAATGCCATCAACGCACCAATGACAATGCCTAAAAAGATCCCGGCGCCAATCCAGCTAATAATCGTCATAACCATTTACCTCATAGCGAATTATCATGCTGAGATTATATAAGGTGATTATAGGTTGTCTATCAGCGTCAGGTGGTTCAGCTAACTATGGTCGCAAAAAACGTCTCAAGAGGAGTTGTTTTTGCTCTGGTATTGTAGAGAAGGTGCTATTTCAGGTGGAAAAGATATTGCTAGGTGTACTTATTTAGGGTTTTGATGTTCAGTAATTGAACGCGCATGTGTGTTGAAAGATGGGTTTGATCTTTTTTTCAACACTTAAACCAAAGTTAGAAGGATAACAGTTGCTAACAGATCGCTGACAGGTATAATAGCCCTCGTTTTCCGCATACTACTTCAGTGCCGAAGTGGCGAAATCGGTAGACGCAGTTGATTCAAAATCAACCGCCTTCGGGTGTGCCGGTTCGAGTCCGGCCTTCGGCACCATGACTATGTTCACAGCAGTTCACCAAAGTCCACTTATCCAAGAAAACTCCTTATAAATCAAATAAAATAGTCTATCAAGGTCTATTATCGTCCGTTGCAATCCACATATCTGTGGGGGCATAATTGGGGGCATCTTCCGATTCGATTAATAATGTGCCCCCAACATGAAACTCAATGCCAGGCAAATAGAGGCAGCAAAGCCAAAAGATAAAGCCTATAAACTCGCTGATGGTGGCGGGTTGTATCTGGAAATTACTCCGAGAGGTTCAAAATACTGGCGTATGAAATACCGCCGACCTACTGATAAAAAAGAAGACAGGTTAGCATTTGGGGTTTACCCGGTAATTTCTCTTGCTGATGCCAGAGCTAAACGTGATGAGGCTAAAAAACTGATAGCTAGTGGTATAGATCCCAAAGCAACACAGAAAAAGACACAAGCTGAGGCATCAGGCGAATTCAATTTTGAAACTATTGCTAGGAAATGGCACTCCAGTAATAAGCGGTGGGGTGACTATAACCGGGCGCGTGTACTGCGCAGCCTTGAACAATACATCTTTCCTCATATTGGTAAAATTGATATCCGTCAGTTAAAGACTAGGCTGTGTCCCGCAATAGATTGAGATAGAATAATCCCCTGGCTCTGACTTTCGGAAAAAACCTGTTATGGCTCGTTACGACCTTCCTGATGAAGCATGGGAGTTACTGCTCCCCTTATTGCCCCCTGAACATTCTCAACGGCCGGGACATCCTTATGTTGAACACCGCCGGGTTATCAACGGCATGTTTTGGGTACTCTGTTCCGGTGCCCCTTGGCGGGATTTACCCGAACGTTATGGTTCCTGGAAAACCGTCTATAACCGCTTTAATCGGTGGTCAAAATCAGGGATCATTAATCTTATTTTCAATAAGTTATTGTCAATACTGGATGAACAAGATTTGGTTGATTGGTCAGCCATATCACTGGATGGCAGTAACATTCGTGCGGCACATTGTGCGGCTGGCGCCCAAAAAAACATCCCGATGTCATCGCAGACCATGGCCTGGGTCGCTCTCAGGGCGGTTATGGTTCCAAAATCCATCTGGCTGTCGATGGAAAAGGCCATCCACTGAATGTAGTACTCAGTGCAGGTCAATGTCACGAAAGTCAATATGCAGTACGCCTGCTGGATGGTCTGGGTATTCAGCGTAAAAATGGTTTTATGAAACGTCGTTCAAAAGCGGTGATTGCTGATAAAGGTTACTCCAGCCATGCATTACGTAACCGGTTAAAAAGTCAGGGAATAAAAGTGATAATTCCCTATAGATCAAACGAAAAAGCGCGGTCAGATGGACGGGTTAAATTCGACCATAAAACGTACCGAAGAAGAAATGTTGTAGAAAGATGTTTTGGTCGACTCAAAGAGCATCGTCGCATCGCCACCCGTTATGAAAAGACAGCAAGAAATTATATCGCTATGGTGAAATTAGGTTGTATCCGCTTATTTCTTAAGGTCATTATTTAATTGAGGGACACAACCTAGCTTCTAAAATGATTTCGGAGTCTGGCATGCTTTTAGCTCCTTCTTGGGTTACAGCCAAAATCTCGTTATCATCTATGGTAACCAATCCTGAAGGACCGAGTAGGTTTGCCTGAAATAATCTCCGTTTCGTCAACTCCTCAGATTCATTTTCATAGCCAAAAAAAGTCCAAATTTTAATACAACGATCTGTACCATCAGGGATAACATGACGCATAGCTAAGCAATTAAGTTGTTGCAGCAGGATGAGATTTGGAAAAACAGTCATAATTGCGCCTGTACCGTGGTCATATTCACGCTGATGTTCGATGATTCTCGGATCTAAAAGTGATAACTCTGTTTTTGTCTCTGCATTTTTTTTAATTTCAGCTTTGGTGAAAGATGCTGTTGACACTAATACACTGCTTTTGCCAGAAGAACAAACTTTTACACTAGTTTTTTGATCTGAACGCCAAATACCGAAGTTTTTAAAAAATGAATGCAGAAGTGCTGCATGAAATGGATCTTTTACATTTTCAATTTGAAGTTTCCAATTACAGTTAACTCTATGCTGCATTTTCCCAACAACTTTTAGTTTCCTGCCATCACAAACACGATCAAAGTATGAAAGCATGACAGGATCTAAATATGTTTCAAATGGTTCAATATCATATGAGAAACTAGCAAATACAACACCATGTCTCTCAGTCACATTAAGAGCTTGCAAACCATGTTCTTCAGGATGGAAAAATTCAGACATTCCACCTTTTCCATTAATACCTTTTCTAAAAGGCATCCCAACTAAGTTACCCTCTAAACTAAATGCCCATTCATGATAAGGACATACAAGTAGCTTAGTATTACCTTGAGGGTTATGGCAAATCTTTGCTCCTCTGTGGGGACAGCGGTTTACAAATACACGTAATATTCCTTTTCTATCACGGATTAAAATGACAGGAACATTTCCCACAAATGTTTGTATATAGTCACCAAGATTTTCAACTTCTAAAGAAAGCCCAACATAATTCCATGAGTTTCCCAGAAAAATATTTTTAATTTCTTGTTCATATATCTGGCTGCATGTATAAATTTTGGAGGGCACCCTTCGGGTGCCTTCTTTAGCCCATTGAAGATTCATTAACCAACTCCTGGGATTCGTCTCCTGTTGCACTACTTTCGTATACTGTTAAATCAGCGATACGTGACATGACTGTCATTAACATAGCCCAGCCTTTATTTTGGATCTCAAATAAAGGCTTTCCATCTTCAATATTGTAGTTAGATATGAATTCATAGCCCATACGTACATGTTCATCATCTAGAATACTATGAACGTCAAAGTGAGCTTTAGGAGTAGTATCATCCATTACAGGTTTAATATGTTTGTAGAAGAAAGTAGCTGAGGCTTCAACCACCAAATGAACTAAAACAACTTTTTCTAATTCAGTTGCTGTTGTCATTTTATAAGCGAACCATGAGCTTGCTGCTTCAAGAACTGGATCAAATACAGGTTCAAAATCTATACGGTTATTTTTGATATCACGATTATGTCCGAGTTCTTCTTCTAGATGGGACATTGTAAGTTCTTCGAAAGCATCGTTATGTAATGTTGCAGCACGAGTTAACACCATTTTCTGAAAATGGTCAGACCAAACTTGGAAACAATCGAGAAATCTTTTCTTTGCTTGTGTTTTTTTTAATAGTCCACGATTTACTAAGGAGCAGGTGCGCAAATATCCATCATGGCTATGCAGGGAAAAATCTGCAAAAAAGAAGCCGAATGTACGGGCGCAGTCATGACCTCAACCAGAGACATTTCTTTTGCCCATACGTGGGAGCCCATGTCCGGATACAGAGCTGCAACTACTCGTCGATATCAGAACAACAAAAGCCTTGTAAACTGAGATGCGTTCATACAGGGGAGGATATTAACTCTCAGCTTTCAATAAACCTTTGGGAAGGGGAGTCGTCAGTCAGTGTTTGTAAGTAATCTACACAGGTAAGTTTGCTGATATTATCCCCGTTTGCTAAACGGTATTTTAACCAATTGATAATTTGTTCCACTAATTGTCCCTCTGGCTTATCCAGTTTCTCAGCCAATTTACCGTGGTTTTCCCAGCAATTATCACTGATCGCAAATGCTATCCCTTGCAGGGCGTAATCGGAATGGTGCCAGGCATGCAATAAATGACTACCCAGAATAAAGGGTAATTCACTGCCACCTTGGCCGCAATTTTCAGGCCGATAATAAATCTGCGGTTCTGGCATATCGATCATCAGCTCACTCACCGGTGTCAAAAATGCTGACCAATCGCTGACTATCATTGCCGGTAATAACAGACTGAGGATACGCGGGTCCATACTGCGAAAAATCACCTGCTGGCGTGAACGCCAATGATTAAGCTGCTGTATCCATGACTGATCACTGCGGTAAGCCCAACCCCAACTGTTATCGCTCAGAGTTTGGCTATCAAGCCAATGAGCTATCGTTGACAGACAGCCTGACTTGGGCTGAACCAGCCAGGGACTTTGCGCCAGCATGTGATCCAACGGTGTATTGCTGTATAGCGGGAAAGCCTGCTCTACCCAGTCGTTGCGATAAAAGAGCGCAGCCGGGTTAGGTTCCGCGAGTGAATTGAGCATAAAGAAAACCGATGGTTTGTTAGGGATACTCAGCCACTGTTGCCAATTTATTGACTTGTTCATTTATCCTCCGGATTATCAATAACCCAATTTGTTTCCTGTTGAGCCAGCACAGCACAAAACGGTTTGGTAGGGAATTTAACCCCCGGCAGAGGCGCAACCCCTTCCGGCAGTTGCAGAGACAACCCACGGCCAGTACCGGCAGAACCTTGCCCGACTGATAAATTCGGGGAGGTTAGAATACCGCCGGGGGTTATCCGTATAAAATGACCACCGACTTTTAAAGTAATTTCTGACGCCGCTTCCAACACCATTTTACCGCCGCTTTTCAGGTGTGTTTCCTGACCGCTTTCAGCCACCAACGCATCGCCGGTCTGTAAATGTTGACTGCCTGAGATACGGTGTGAAACATCTCCATCGGTGCTGTATTTCCCCGATCCCCTGACATGTTGATGATCATCCACTGAAATTTCGCTATAGCGGTTATTATCGATCCGCTGTTTATGGTCATGTTTAATATGCCAATAAGCGTCGTGTTGAATATGGGCGGTCAGATCTTTCTGCCCGTGCAGGTAAATCTCCTCCCGGTCTTTCTCATCTTCAAAGCGCAATTCATTAAAACCTTCCCCTTTATGGGTCTGGGTCTTAAATGTCGTGCGGGTCTTTTCAGCGGGTAAATTTAACGGGGGCCGGTTTAAACCGTTGTAGGTGCAACCGGTGACAATCGGACGATCAATATCGCCGTTCAGATAGGAGACAATCACCTCCTGACCGATACGGGGAACCGCCATAAAACCGTAACCGCTGCCATTCCAACCTTGGGCGAACCGTACCCAACAGGAGGCGTTTTCATTGGCTTTATCATAACGATCCCAGTGAAAATGGATGCGGATACACCCCTCTTCATTGACATAAATCTCTTCCCCTTCCGGGCCGACCACGGTTGCCACTTCATCACCGTCCGCCAGCGGTTTGTAGCGATATAGCGTTCGCCAGTCGTTATAACCCGAAATAAAACTGAATTCGTTATGCAGATAAGATCCTGACTCTCCGCTACCTTCTTGCCGTGCCTGCGGACACTTGCCGTGATGACGGATCGCCACGATTTGCCAACGAGTATTCATGGCATCAACCGGGTGTTCGCTGAGGTCAAAGATTTTACCGGGCATCAGTTTAAAACAGTTGCTTTGCCCGCTACCGGCCTGACGTTGATTCTCAACGGCCTGTTGACGGCGCTGAACAAACGGTTTCGCCTCCGCGTCTTTCTGAAAACGGCCATAGCTTTCAAAAAGCTCAAACAGGGTTTTCTGCCCCTCAACACTGGGATCGATATTGGCCCGGTGTGTCAGGCGGTAAGCGGGATTCTGGGGATTATAGTCCTTATAAATGACCCGCGCCGGGGTCATGGAGACGCCCAGACGCACCTGATTCATCACATTCATTTCGGTGGCCGTCTCTATCTGCGGGTTGTAGACCAGCGGTAAGTTGGCTGTCATCCCTAAATGGCTGTCACTGAAAAACAGCTTGTCGTCTTCAAACCAGAAATTCAGCCCCTCTTCGGAGACTAACCGGGCAAAAAAGGCATAATCGGACTCCCGTTTTTGCGTCACATACTCCCGTGTGTAATGAAACTCATCCAATTGGCAATCGAACAGGATGCAATGTTTTTTCAGCAAACTCGTGAGAATTTCCGGCACGCTTTGCCGATGATAAATCCGGCTGTCCTGATTCAAGTTCATCCGCCAGAGAGCGGGCTGGACGGTGAGGTAATAAATGGTGCGGTGAGCATGAGAGTCACCTAATACCGCCTGTGTGATAATGCCGCTAACCTGACGTTGCTCAATATCGTTGAAAACCACCCGGAATTTCACAGACTGTAATAACAGTGATTCCAGATCAATATCGGCCCGCTTACTGACCAGCGTTAAGGATAAAGTAAATAATTCGGATAATTCCTCTTCTAGAGAAAATTCAGCTACCGCAAAAGTTTTCTCCGGCAAATCGATAATATGACAAAGAAAGTGTAATCCATCGTTCATATGGACTCCTTATTTCTGATGTTGGTGTTTAAGAAATGGGTGATTAAAATCACTGATAAGATCGATAAGTATTGTTTAATATTTGTCATGGTAAGTTTTCTTCAATTCCTACAGCGTTATCTATATAGCGTGTTAGGGCTAGATTGCTTTTGAAATTGCAATTTGCTTATTTTATGTATCGGAAGTTGACTTGTTGAGTATCGGTTTTAATACTCCCGTCAGGATATTCAACCCATTCCTTTTTTTTAGTCACCGTGATCTTGGGTATTTTGGTTTCATCTAGTTTAGGCTTAAAGATAATTTTCCATTCAGCTCCCGGAGTTAATTTTAATTGGAAGAAACGCGTACCTACTTCACCTCGTAAAAATAAGCGTTTCGGAAACCCTTCAACTATTTTCAGAATAGGGTAAATAACTGGTCTAAAATCTAGGGTATTCAATACCGCAGTTTCGCTGAGATTTGTTTGGGTTGCATCGTTGATAAAAGCGGTTAAACCTGTTCCATTGCCTCCCTTATTAACAACATCTTTCATCAGATGGCTGACGTCAGTATAGCGCACAGACACAAAAGCTCGATCAATCTTCCATTTACACCGGCCGCCGCCATTAAAAGGTAATTTCGTCTGAAAATAACCGGTTTGTGGATCGGCCTTTACTTTCAGACGAAGCCCATTATAGGTTGGCACCTTATAAGGTGACATGTCAGCATGTAGCTGATATTCAAGGCAGTCTTTTGATATATACACAGCGGACACATATGGTTCGGTATATTTTGGTACTACCCCTTCTACTGTGATCCACTGATTCTCTTTGGGCGGAGAAAGCGGCTCATTAGGGTTAGCACAGCTCGATATTAAAATTACTGATAAGATCGATAAGTATTTTTTAATATTTATCATGGTAACTGTTCCTCAATTCCTACAGCGTTATCTATATAGCGTGTTAAGGCTAAAGGTCCTTTTTGATCCTGTTGAGTGCAAATCAATGCTTGCTTTAAGTGATGGTCCATCTGTAAAAATAATGCATCGCGTTGCCGAATATCAGCAACAATATCGGTCCTTTCATTTGACGTTTTTTCAAATAATTGTTCCTGATCCTGGAAAAAATGGTATTTACCCGGCGCAATTAGCTCTGCCAGTCGTGCACCAATGTAACGGGCGTATTTCAATGAACTGTGATCAGGGAAACCCAAGGCATCCTTTTCGGTCGGATTCTCATTCAACGGAAACCATTTGGCTTTATTTGCATCGCTTATCTGTTTAAAAAATCCTTTTTGAATCTCACCTGCATTCTTTAGATTATGTGCTGTTTCATGGCTTAATGACGGAATTAAATATAATTTTGTTTGGGTGGGTAAGGTAGTTCTGAGTCGTATATGGTTGCTTGGATTACGCTCTTCTAACCATTCAATAACCAGATTGATTTTACAAAAGTGCACTATTTTTCCGTGGTGTAAGAAAATTTCACCGCTTTTGGTAACATCTAGCAACTCAATAGGGCTGAATAGATAGCCGAGTGGTCCCCAACAATCATATAGCCAGTTATCCAGATTTTTTTCCGGTGGTAAGGAAGGGATCGGATCATCTTCATTCACATGGCGGTAATGGGTGATATCTGCCAGTTCTCGTACTGCACTGATTGTTAACACCCGTGGCATTCCGTAGCTGTAAAAACACGGATCATGTTCTTTTAGTTGTGCGCAATGTAGTAATGCCAGTGCTCCTCCTAAGCTATGACCGCAAACAAATAACCTTTTGCTGTTAGCCAATTCACTGATATCGGTGAATACTTCTTGAGTTGTATCACTGGGAACTCTCAGCTTTGCAACCAGACTGAACGCCTCCCAGAACCCTTTATGTACTTTGCCGCTGTGAATAAACCCGTTGCACAATGCTTTTTCATCGCAACTTAATCCCAAAGGCTGGTACGTAGCATCTGTAAGGACATCCTCTGTGCTGGCTGTACCCCGCCAACTGACAATCACATCATTTTTACTGGCTGCATAGAACAACTGGGTATTACCTTGCCTATTATCTCCTGTTTTAGAATTAACAAATTCTATCCGGGTATAACGTTCACTAAACGGCACATCGTAAACTACAGGTGTTGCCGATAAGGTCTCCAATTTATAGGGCAATTTTGAAACGTCCACCATTTGCCGGTTAAAGAAATGTTTCACAGAGCCTACTACATTGACATCCCCATCGGCATAGGCCAGCACACTCATCAAACACTGGTTATAAGCATTCACAATGGAATACTCTTTCTGATGATGTAACAGTAAAACCCAAGCTCGAAATGGACACACTTCCAGAACATATCGTCGATTCACCGGATGAACCTGATAGCCTTTTGGCTCCGGGTCTGGGAAATGATAGGGAGGTGGGATGTCTTTGGGGTCCCACCCTTTAATCACCGGCAATCCATCACTAATCTGCCCGATAGTCACATAGCGATATTGATAGCCTTCGGCTTCTGCTTTTGGTTTCACCACCGAAGCCTCTTCACCGCGTTTTTCCCGCAACGGGCGCTGTTCCATCTCATCGGCCAGCGGTTGGGCGCCGATATACAGAGTTACCGGATGGGAAGGCATATCTTCTTCCCTTAGCAATCCATTGCCATCGGTAACCCCTTTACGTCCCAGCAGAGGATTTCCACGGATTTTCAAACGATAAGGCATATTGACCAAGGGTTTCCCCTGTTCATCCACCAACTGAAATTCTATCCAGTTTTTCAGCATGTTTTTACAGTCAAGACAATCGAGTGGGCTTAATTTGCTCATTGATACTATTTCCTTACAATTAACGTTACAGATAGGCTCGCAGCCCGAACATCATGTGTTGAAAATTCCACAGGATTTCTCCCGTCTGACCATCCATAACTTTCATCATCACAAAAGTGCGCATGCTGATGAAAAGCCTCATCAGGCGTGACACCACCAGACTGAACTGATGCATCTCCCCCTGATTGGCATAACAATCTGGGTTCAATGTCAGAACGAGTTGATGGCCCCGCACTGGAACCCCTTTGTCGAGGCGATCTATTGGGATGTTATCCAGCCGAACGATACCGTCGATATGTTCTTGGATACGTTTGCTTAATGACTGATCAGAGGCGAAATCGAATAGCTTGATAAGGTCTTTTAACGAGTGGGTTTGAAAAGCCATCCAGGGTGATACGGAAAGGAAAGAGATGATTGACCAGGCCGATCTATTTATTTGATCCTCCGCCATTGTTGAGTGGCAAGCAGAAGAAACTGGGGTGATATTGCTTACTTTCAGCACTGAGGCATATTCTCCCGGTAGATTAATCTCCCCGATACCTAGGTTGGAGGCCCGTGTTTGATAACCGGTAAATTGACAAAAAATGGATTGTGGCGGCAGGTTATCCGCGGGTTTACCATGACAGTCAAAGAAGTGCAGATGTTGCAGGGTACGCTGCGACATATCGCGTTCGGTCCTAAGCTGATAATAATAAAGAAACTCAGCATCCGGCAGAAAACGAGCGGTTTGGGAGAATTGCTCAATCGGCAGATAGCGGTATGGTTGCCCACGTTCCTGCTTTGGTTCAGTAGAGGTGCAAACGTGGTTCAGTTTGAACAGTTGCTTAGTCGAATCCAATGGGATTTGATAATGGTTGGCTTCACTGTTTACCGAGATCTTCGCACTCATCGGCTCCAGATGTCTTACCGGCACGCAGTCCAACAGAAAGGTTTGGGAAATATCGTTTAGCATCAGATGACCATCAAACCGAAAAATCAGCTCGAATGTCCGGTCTGCGTTCAACTCCACCAATCGACGATCTTTCTTGATATCAATCGTCACAAAATCATGCACATGGGGCAGATAATAGTATTCAGTCATCAGTTGCAAGATAGAGTATGGCGTGGTTTTCATCGCCGGAAGGATGGCAACCTGCCGTGCGGTTCCCCACAATGCCGGGACTGGGTAACTGTCATCAAGCCTGATGGTTTTGTCCTGTGTTCGCAAAAAGACATCACACAGATTAAAGTCAAGCCATAAGGCTAATTCAGCGGCTTGCAGACGATCGCTGCCCAGAAAGAAATCTAGCGGTTGGCTGCGCCACTCAGAGGTATTCTCCGAACATTGCAGTGTTAGCGTTATCTCACTGTACTCTGGGGTTGCGTTCAGTTGCCGGTCAATCACCGCCAGTGGTTCGATATGCAGAGGGCAGCAGGTTTCAAAACTGATTTCTTCTTCTCCTTCACCGGCAAAAACCGGCGCTCCTTCGGGTAGCGTTATCGCGCCCAGATGATGTTTCCCTTTGGGTGAAAATTGAACGATGCTTGTGGGCGGGACCGGGCACATGGCATATGGCCAAATATGAGCCAGCATCCCTGATGTGAGTTCGGGAAACTCATCCTCAATCTTTTCGCGAATACGGGAGGCTGACAGCGCAAAGCCCTGCATCACTCGCTCAATATCCGGATCACCGGCACCTTCAGATAAAAAATCTGCCAGGTGAGGATTTTCTTTTGCGGCTTCCTGCGCCAATTGCCGTATATATTGCAATTCTTGTAGGAATAGAGACTCTTTTTTATTCATAACACACTGTCCTATAAGGTTTTTATCTGGAAAGACGTTTGTGAGGCGATCAACGTAGCGCCACAGGGGTTTCATATTTTGCCCAGAGTTGAAATAATCAATTCTTTTGCCAAAGAAATAACATAGTAAAAATCCCATCATCACCGATAAAAACAGCGCTTATCGCATGAATAATGGCGAGTTGAATGATAGGAAGACAGAAATCAATCCTGATCAGTTAATCCCCAGGAATAAGGGGAACAGGGGGTAATTTTTTTAAATATAGTCCATTTGATGGAGGTTAATTAATAATTAAACATTCATCATATAGCAAGAATTTTTTTCAAATTTACAAAAATATAAATTTGTAAGAAAGTGTTATAAACTCGATATGGAGTCAAAGAGATATCAAGCCATCTCGAATTTGCTAATTAAAAAATATTTTTATTACAATCTGTTATGATGATTAATGGCATTATCTATTTAGTCGTTGTTTTAATAACTTTGTTAATGCCACCGGAAAGGAGTGGTGAAAGAAGAGAATCTTATATGCATGCTTCGTCTTTGCATGCGGTTTGTATTTCCTATTGATTGATAAGAATGGTCGGCAATAGTAATACCTGATGTGATAGTTGCTGTGTTTAATATCAGATGAGTGATGATGATGGTATTAAATACCAGTGCAGCTTGATAGGGCTAATCTGAAAATACCGCAGAAACTGCACTTGATACTGAGTTAAGTATCATTTAATTCCATGGGAAAAATTAATTCAAATTAAGTCACGGTGTTTGTCATAGTGACTCATCTGAAACTTTTCCCAATGATGATAGATTTGTCCCTTTGTTAAATTCACTCCCAATCCCACAAGAGATGGTAGCGATCTCGTGACCAGCGATAATAGAGCGCCAGGAAAGCATTAATATTGTTAATGGGAAATTGCTCGAAGTCGAAATGTTCATCTTCATCCAAATCAAGTAATTCGCTTATCCATAGCCGCGTTTCTGCATATTCCTCATGGTCAGGATAATTCAGTATTGTGATTAAATCTTCATAACCATCAATCCCGCCGGTATCTTCAAAGGGACAGGCGCGAGCGCCATCCAGACAATAAAAAGGAAGCGGAAGATCATTTGCCGGATAATCACTGTTTTCTAAAGTAATTTCGTGTTCCCATTCATCGCCAAAATCATAGAGATAGGTAAAAGATCGCCCTTTTTGTTTAATCAGATCAGCCAGACGGTATAAATCTTCTTCCTTGCCATCAGATGGGTTTTCTGGCATTTCTGTCAGTCGCAATTTACCAATACGAAATTCATGTAGATGACTATCCTGCCATCCCATAACGATCTGTATCACATCATGCAGCCGGTCAAATGAAATAGAGGCGGGAACGACAAATTGCCGCCAAATAGCGGGTTTTGAGTCTGTAAGTGTTATTTTTAATTGATAGAATTTTTCATTCATCACTAATCTCCTAATGGTTTTGAGATGATTCTTTCCATGTGTGCCATCTATTGTCAATATTTTATTGAATTTTCCTGGCTGGATTTACTGGAATGCCAGCATGTTTAGCTTTGTATGAAAAGCTTGGATCATGTCATCAATTTCAGCGGCTAATGTTTCTTTAAGATATACAGTGCTTAAGGTGGATATTTTGACTATTTTTCAGTTAGTTATTGGTTTCTTCGGATATATACCCAATGGATTTCAAGATGCATCGCGACGGCAAGGGAGCGAATCCCCGGGAGCATAGATAACTATGTGACCGGGGTGAGTGAGTGCAGCCAACAAAGAGGCAACTTGAAAGATAACGGGTATATGCCTTCGTGCATAAGTGACTTATTAAGTATAGTTTAAAATCACGAGCAGGATCGATATATTCAGAAGTTTTGCTATTAACAAAAAAAACGCATATTATTTACATACCGTTAATCAAATATAGAAGATTAATAACTGTCCTGGCTCAGGAAATCCTTAACTAAATTACAGATAAATGAGTAAGGTGTTTTTTTATGCGTTAGTTTAATAGCTCAGTGTAGCAATCTGAATGGTGCTGCTTGACGTTGTATCATGGATAGTCGTTGATTAATTACGGATTTTCTTATTGTAAAACCACTCCTATTAATAAGAAAATATTATCAATTTTTGGTGTTTTATTGCATATACCCTATGGATTTCAAGATGAATCGCGACGGCAAGGGAGTGAATCCCTGGGAGCATAGATAA
Organism: Photorhabdus sp. RM96S; assembly: GCF_042879335.1. Classification (NCBI taxonomy): domain Bacteria; kingdom Pseudomonadati; phylum Pseudomonadota; class Gammaproteobacteria; order Enterobacterales; family Morganellaceae; genus Photorhabdus; species Photorhabdus sp. RM96S. The sequence goes on from NZ_JBHFKT010000008.1 coordinate 144,793, forward strand.
CGATGTGACCGGGGTGAGCGAGCGCGGCCAACAAAGAGGCAACTTGAAAGATAACGGGTATAGATTGAAGGAAACGAGTAAGTATGCTGTTGAGTAAAAAAATCCAAGAAAATTTCACTTTGATATGCTTATTTGGTTTTATTTCATTGGCCCATTTAAGCCTTGGATATCAGCTAAAGTTTATATATGTATTTAGTGCTTTTTCAATTCTGATATTATTGTTTAATTTTAACAAATATATATATTATATTTTTGTATTCATGATTGGATTGGTAGGCGTGATCTATTCTCCTGTAGGATTAAATTATGGTTATCCCGATATCAATTCAGTGGGATCTTTAATTTATACGAATAAAAATGAAGCGTTTGAATTTATCAGTGGGCTGCCTATTTTTACCTATTTAGTGGTGTCAGCTATTATTATATTAATGATTTTATCTTTTAAGGTAAAAGTGACGCTAAAGAGAAAGAGTACAATATTTTTATCACTGTTTTTTGTATTATCAGCTTTCTGGTCACCGGTAAAAGGATATATAAATTCCGGTTTCAATCCTGATTTTAATCTATTGGCATCAGGATTACCCGAAGTTAGATTTTTTAGTGATGTCGTTGAGAGCTATGAAGAAGTTAATTCAGAAAGAATTAGGTTTGCTGAAATAATAAAACAGAAAGACTCTTGGCATCCGGTGGTAAAAGAGGATAAATATGAAACCTATATCATGGTCATTGGTGAAAGTGTTCGAAAAGACTTTATGAATGCGTATGGTTTTCCTTATAACAATACGCCGTGGCTGGACAAAGCGAATGGCAAGATATTTACAAATTACATCTCATCAGCGGCATCGACTCAATTATCTTTGACTAACTCACTGGCTCTGAAAGGTGAGAATGCGATCAATTTGAATGATAGTGTCATAACCTTGGCGAAAAAAGCCGGGTTTTATACTTATTGGATATCTAATCAGGGGATGAAGAGTGCTTTTGATTCTCCAGTCGCGTTGATTGGACAACAGGCAGATAGCGTCCATTTCCTGAAAAGTGGCAGTTCTGATGACCGGCGTTATTTGCCTGATGATAAATTGATGCCTTATATTAAAGAAGCATTGATACCAGAAAAGAAGAAGAAACTGATTGTTATTCACCTGATGGGATCTCACCCCCAGGCGTGCGTCAGAACGAATGGAAAATATGATCTGTTCTTACAATCAGAAGAAATTTCTTGTTATGTCAAGAGCATATCTAATACAGATAAATTGCTTTCTGAAATTGCATCTGAGGCTAATCATCATCATTTAAGATGGACGATGCTTTATTTTTCGGATCATGGTCTTTCTTATGTTGATAAAGGAACCGATCAAGAAAACCTGACACATGATGATGAAAATAAACAGAGTTTTCAGGTGCCGTTTTTTATTACCGGCAGTGATTACTCTTATCGTGAAGAGATAACGGCACAAAGAAGTGGACTGCATTTTCTGACTCTATTTTCTGAGTGGCTTGGAATAAGAGAAAAGAGTATTCCCGATGATTGTAATATGATGTCTAATAGTCAATGTGGTGGGCAAAATAAGATTGTTACCTTTAAAAATGAAGTTAAAGATTATGATGAATTAAATGAAGATCTTCCCGATACACAATTTTTGTCGAAGAATATCAATTGATAATTTATGTTAATTAATCATTGAGTAAAATTAAATGACACAAGGGATTTCTTCTAAAGAAGAGATCCCTTTTATACCCTACGGATTTCAAGATGGATCGCGACGGTAAGGGAGTGAATCCCCGGGAGCATAGGTAACTATGTGACCGGGGTGAGCGAGTACAGCCAACAAAGAGGCAACTTGAAAGATGACGGGTATAAACCATGAAATATTAAAAGTCAGCAGGCTATCACTGGAAAACAGGGTATAATTTCCAGTGATTTTATTTTCTTCATTCCTGAGAAATTATCCATTCATGTAATAATGGAATTTATTATTAAAACTCTCATTAAATACACGTTTTTATTTAATTGTTTTATCTGTTAATTTCCGGAAAAATTATTTTAAAAGTAATTATAAGAAATAATGGGCAGATTTTATCATGTGAATAACCATGTTATCGGATAAAAACCCTCATCAATATATGGATAAGGATTTTTATAATCGAATGATTGGATGGTTTTTTGTTTCCGAGAGAAATAGTTTCTCATACTACATGTCTTACATAGAAAAGAGATATTGAAATTAATCGAGTCCTTTTGCAGGAGTCTCCCATATTTTGAAAAATCGCTTTACATTGCTTGCGGTGTAAATAACGGTATGGGATATATTGCGATGACCGAGATAATCTTGAATAAGGCGTGTATCTCTTCCTAAATCAGCGAGAGCATAACCACAGGAATGTCTTAACATATGTGGATGAGGTGAAATATTGACTAATGCTTGTTTGCCATAACGCTTTAATAAACCATAAACTTGTTGGCGTGAAATAGCACCTGATTTTTGTGATAAAAAGACCCACTCTGTATCTGATTCTCTCCAACTCTTTCTAATATTAAGCCATTGATTTAAAGCTTTAATTTCTTCTGGTATTAGTGGGTGTGTTGTTGATAATCCCCCTTTTAATCGTCTGACATGAATAATGTCTGAGTTAAGATCAAGATCGGATAACGTTAGATTGCATAACTCGCTCACTCTAAATCCATGAATGAAGCACATCAGTAGCATGCAATAATCTCGCTCGGCATGATATCCTTGACGTGCTTTTTCTAAAATCGCATTAATTTCATATCTGGTTAAAAACTTACGTTTCTTCATGAAAATAATTCCTGTGGAATTGGGGCGGATAGTTATAGGTAGAGAAATAATATTAATCTACCGGAATATATCAATTAATAGAACTTTTATAAAATTATTAGCTGATAACGCTATTTATTTTGGCAAAAATCTATAAATACCGTTTTTAGATAGTTATAAATAGCCATTTTTTAATAGAAAATATCAGCTTGTAAGCTTTGCAATTATATATTTGAAAATTATTTAACAATAAAAAGAAACTAAACAGAATGCACCAAACTGTAAATATGTTCCTATAAAACGACCGATTAAGTCAAATTTTGTGTAATTCCAAATTGCTAATCTTTAACTATTTATAATATATGGCTTTTTTTCATTATTTTTTACTATTTTTCATACCTTACCATCAAGTTATTGTAAAAAATTAGTGGGTTCATCTGAATTCAATCAAATATTAATTCATTAATTAGATTATAAGTTCAAATTAATGTCTTTTTTAGAGTATTAACTCCGAAATATTATGCATTCTTAGTTTTTTTGACTGAAAAAAACAGTTTGGTGCATTTTGTTTGGTTTAGAAAATATTAATCCAAGATTTTTAAACTATTTTGCGCTGAATATCAGGTGCATGGCGCTGGAGTCCTGCACGGTTATTTTTTATGGTTATGGGTATTTTATCCTTAAATTCAAGGAATTAGTTCACATGAGATTGAATAAATTGGTTATGGCCCTGGGGTTAGGTGTGGCTTTGGCTGCGGGTTCGGTAAATGCAGCGAATCCTAGCCAAGGTCACGGAACGGTGACTTTTACCGGGTCTATTACTGATGCACCTTGTTCTATCACCCCGGAAACGGTTGATCAGGTAGTGCCGTTGGGCTCTATTTCTAGCGCATCTTTGAAAAACGGTGGCCGTTCTTCTTCCACGCCATTCAAAATTTCTTTAGATAACTGTACGACTGAAACGATAAGTACAGTCACCACGACGTTTGTTGGCGCCAAATCTAGCATCGTCGGCGGTGATGGTTTGCTAGGTATCGAAGGAGTTGCTAAAGGCGCGGGTATTGCGCTCACTGATGCGGGCGGTAACAAAATCAAACTAGGTACCCCCTCACCGGCTGTAGCTCTGCATGATGGTAATAATGATCTGTATTTTGCTGCCTATCTTCAGGGTGATACTTCACCTGATGCCGTTGTTCCGGGTAATTTCACCGGCATTGCCAACTTCCAGCTGACTTACCAATAAGTCTTTTCATGCACGGAAACGCTTATAAGGAGGCGGGCGTTTCCTAATCAAAAGTTTTGAATATGTTTAGCTGGAGAGAAGTCATGAGCCGATATTCTGCCGTTGTTGTAGTGCCCTGCCTGTTAATGTTTTCCTGTGTTATTGAAGCTGAAACGGCTGCTCCACAAGGAACGCAAGGATATGGTCGCGTTAGCATGCAAGGCACCATCATTGATACGGCCTGTGCGATTGATGCAGGTAGCCGTGACCAGACGATTGAGTTAGCCACGATCCCGGTAAGCCGGATGATACATGATGAACGGGGAGCCGTGCGCCCCTTTTCCATCCGTTTGATTAACTGTGTACTGACTTCCGCCGCCTTGGGTAAACCCGATTGGCGCCACTTTCAGGTGATGTTTGATGGCGTGCCGGATGGGAACAATTTCCGGTTATCTGGTGTGGCTCAAGGAGTGGCATTACAAATTACAGACATATACGGCAATCAGGCGTATCCGGGAACTCCACTACCGGTGGGGGACTTACAGGCAGAGCAGATGAAGCTTAATTACGTGATGCGATTGGTGGGTAATCGCCAGTTATTGCAAGCGGGGCAGTATCGAACCACGGTTCGGTTCAGGCTGGATTATCACTAATCATCGATCTGGGAATGTTATGGCTTTGTTTTTGGGTTTGACCACTGAATATGACAGGGTGGTCTCGGTTCGGTGTGTCCTGAAACCTCTTATTGTTTCGGTACTGCTTGCGTTAATGGGGACTCATGCGGTGTATGCGGAAGAGGAAATTGAATTTAATACGGATGTATTGGATGTTCAGGATCGTTCTCGGATTAATTTAAAAGAGTTTTCCCGTGCGGGTTATATCATGCCGGGGAATTATCAGATGGCGGTGCGTCTGAATAAAAGCGAACTGCCGGAGATGCCGGTGACTTTTATGGTACCACCGGATGATCCGAAGGGGAGTGTGGCGTGTTTGCCGCCTGAGCTGGTGAAGCAGTTGGGGCTGCGGGCGGAATGGGAATCAAAGATTACCTGGTGGAACAATAACCAGTGTCTGGAGACTAAAACGCTGCCGGGCATGACAGTGCGCGGTGATTTGAGCAGTGACACGTTATACCTGAGTGTGCCTCAAGCCTATCTTGAATATAACTCACCAGACTGGGACCCGCCGTCACGTTGGGATGAGGGGATTTTCGGAATGATGTTTGATTATAACGTCAATGCTCAGATCTCTAAGCCGGCGAAGGGAAGTGAAAATCAGAATGTCAGTGCTAATGGTACGACTGGGATAAATTTGGGGGCGTGGCGCCTGCGGGCAGACTGGCAATCACAGTATAACCATGTCACGGGGCGGGCAGGGAGCACAGAGAAAAACTGGGATTGGAGCCGTTATTACTTGTACCGGGCAATCCCACATTGGCAGGCTAAGCTAACGTTGGGTGAGGATTACCTTAATTCAGATATCTTTGACAGCTTCCGTTTTACCGGTTTGAGTCTGGTGACGGATGACAATATGTTGCCTCCGAACCTGCGAGGCTATGCGCCAGAGGTGACGGGGGTAGCGAAAACCAATGCCAGAGTGACTATTCGTCAGCAGGGGCGGGTGTTGTATGAAACCCAAGTTGCGCCAGGTCCATTTCGTATTCAGGACATCAATGATGCAGTGAGCGGCAAACTGGATGTGCGGGTAGAGGAGCAGGATGGCGGTTTACAGGAATTTCAGATCGATACTGCGAATATTCCCTATTTAACTCGTCCGGGCCGGGTTCAGTACAAACTGGCGGCGGGTAAGCCGACTAACTGGAAACATCACAGTGAGGGATCGGGCTTTGGTATTGGTGAGTTTTCCTGGGGAATAAACAATGGTTGGTCGCTGTACGGTGGGATATTGGGGGCCGGGAATTATAACGCGTTATCATTGGGGGTTGGGCGTGATCTGATGGTCTTTGGCGCTCTTTCCTTTGATGTCACTGAATCCCGCGCCGATTTACCGGCTGAGGACCAAACGTTGATTGGTGGCTCTTATCGTCTCAGTTATTCCAAGCGTTTTGAGGAGTATGACAGTCAGGTGACTTTTGCCGGTTACCGTTTCTCGGAACGTGACTTTATGAGCATGAGTCAGTATCTGGATCGCCGTTATCACGATGGTGATGCGGAGAGTAATAAAGAACTTTACACCATTATGCTCAATAAGCAGTTTACGCATATTGGTACCAGTATCTACTTAAATTATAGCCACCAGACTTATTGGAACCGTTCGAATAACGATCGCTATAACTTATCGATATCACGTTATTTTGATATTGGAAGTTATAAGAATATTAACCTGAATCTGTCTGCTTACCGTAATAAATATGAAGGTAAAAATGACGACGGGATGTATATGACGTTATCCCTGCCGTGGGGTAATTCAGGAACTGTCAGTTATAACGCCATGGTCAACCGGGAAGGTAACTCCCACACGGTAGGTTATTACGACCGGATTAATGAAAACAGTAACTATCGTTTAGCGGTTGGCACCAGTATTGATGGCAAGGCTGCGGCTAACGGTTATTTAACCCATTACGGCGATCGTACTCAACTGACGACCAGTGCAAGTTATCAGGATGGGCGTTATACCACGGCGGCGCTTTCTATTCAGGGAGGGATGACCATGACGCCGAAAGGCGCGGCACTGCATCGCATTAATATGCCGGGTACCACCCGTTTGATGGTAGATACCGATGGTGTCGGTGGCGTACCGGTGAAAGGCTTCGGCGCGATTACTCATACCAATATGTTCGGTAAGGCGGTGATCTCTGATGTGAACAACTATTACCGCAACAGTGCGAGTATTGATTTGAACAAACTGCCGGACAATGTGGAGGCAATCCGGTCGGTACAACAAGCGACACTGACGGAAGGGGCGATTGGTTATCGTAAATTCCAAGTGATATCCGGTGAAAAAGCGATGGGTATGATCCGCTTGCCGGATGGTAGCACGCCGCCGTTTGGGGCGACGGTACTGAATAAGGATCAACGGGAGATCGGTATTGTCAGTGATGGTGGGAACACCTACTTGAGTGGGATAAATCCGGGAGAGAAACTGGATGTGCGTTGGGATGGGGAATGGCAATGTGTGATTGAGCTGCCACATCAATTACCAAAAGTAGAAGAGATGGCTTCGTTATTACTGCTCTGCCAGTTAGCCGACGGCAATAAACAGCCATAACTTTCATTGACTGGCAGAGTAAAAACCTTGTTGCTGTCACCGAAGTGTATCGCGGTGACCTGTAATGATTATTCTAAGAATGAGTAATTGAGAGCATGAAATTGAAGAAGACAATCAATGTAGTCACGATCGCTATCCTAAGTCTGTCGGTGATCAGTGAGGTAATGGCGGCGATTGCGCTGGATCGTACCCGGATCGTGTTTAACGGTGAGGACAAATCCACCAGTATGGATATCAGCAACCAGAACAAAGAGTTGCCGTATCTGGCTCAGGGCTGGATAGAAGATGAACAGGGTAACAAAATCAATGGTCCGTTAGTGGTGACGCCACCGGTGCAGAGGGTGGAGCCGGGCGCTAAGAGCCAGGTGAAAATACAGTCACTGCCAACAATCGCGCAGTTACCACAGGATCGGGAAAGCGTGTTCTATTTTAATTTGCGTGAAATTCCGCCACGCAGCAAGAAACCGAATACCTTGCAGATTGCGCTACAAACCCGGATCAAGCTGTTCTATCGTCCGAAAGCCATTGTTGCCAGCCGTACCGATTTGGATAATCCGTGGCAAGAGAAGATGACTTTGACGCGTCGTGGGGACCGATATCAGGTGAACAACCCGACACCCTATTACATCACCGTGGTGGATGCAGCAAGCCAGCTTAAAGGTAAAACGGTGGCGGACTTTAAGCCATTTATGATAGCGCCCAAAAGTAATGCGGTGCTGAGTGGTAGTGCAGGGGCATTAGGGAGTGCGCCAGTACTGACGTATATCAATGATTATGGCGGCCGGCCGCAATTGACCTTTAGTTGTGCCGGCAACCATTGTCAGGTGAATTATGACTAATTCTCTGTGTTTTCTTTCTCTGTGTTCTCTGCGAATAAAAAGACAGTATCGCAGGCAGAAAAAATGGAGCGTATTACTGTTTGGCTGTTTGCTGAGTGTAAATGCTCAGGCTGATTTGCTGACAAAAAGGGGAAATATAGCAGCAGGACCTGTCAGTAATTTTGCGGGTAAAACACCGGTCAATATTTACGGCGTGGTTATCGCACCTCCACCTTGTGTGATTAATAATGGTAATACTATTGATGTAGATTTTGGCGACGTGATGATTACCCGGATTGATGGGATTAATTATATGCAACCCGTCAAATACACCGTGAAATGTGAAAAAATGCCGGCTAATGCAATGAAAATGATGATATCGGGTAACACTGCCAGTTTTGATCCAGCGGTGTTGCAAACCAATCACACTGGGCTTGGTATTGCTGTCATTCATAACGGACGAAAATTGCCCGTCAATGACTGGATGAAATTCAACTATCCTGATTTTCCTGAGTTACATGCGGTGCCGGTAAAAGATATGGCTACGGTATTGCAAGGCGGCGACTTTGGCGCGGGTGCGACCATGATGGTTGAATACCAGTGAACGGGGACATGCAATGAACTATTTTATCTATCGTGTTTTCTGGGGTGCGTGCTTGGGATTAATCAGTGTGATGCCGGGACGGGCAGCCGATAATATGTGGTTTCACGGCACGCTGCTTGAAGCGCCCTCTTGCGTGATTAATGACGATAATATGATTGATGTCTATTTTGGTCACAATGTTGGCATCTATCAGGTGAACGGGGTGAATTATACCAAGCCCGTGAATTATCAGTTGGTATGTGCGCCTAATATCTCAGGTTGGAGTTTAGGATTGACGGTGATTGGCTCACCAACCTCATTTGATGCCGCCGCGTTGCAAACCAATATTACTGATTTAGGCATTCGTCTGACGTTGGATGGTAAAGCATTCACCCTTAATGAGCGTATTCCGGTGACATCACAGAAACAGCCGGTGATACAAGCGGTGCCGGTGAAAAAACCAGGAAGTACGTTGCCGGAAGGGGCATTTGAAGTGACGGCGACATTGCTGGCGGAATACCAGTGAAAGGAAACTTAATGAAATATTTAAAATTATTCGTGTTGCGTGTTGGTTTTATGGTTATTGCTGCCACGGTTTATGGTCATCAAGGGGTACAGGCT